>NZ_DKHR01000060.1:4538-5953 GCF_002453835.1 Psychrobacter sp. UBA6739 | reverse complement strand
GTTATTCATCACTTCCGCAGGCTTCCATACTAAAACAATAATTACTTAATAATTGGCGACCAAAATAGCTAATAACTGGCTTGCTAAATAAGCGCTGAGCCTACTTAACAAGCATCACATCACATCACGTCAAATCAAACTACTATTAACCAAAGTTGATGCCTTGTGCCAGTGGCAGCTCAGTTGAGTAGTTCACCGTATTGGTCTGACGACGCATATATGCTTTCCATGCGTCCGAACCTGATTCACGACCACCGCCGGTTTCTTTTTCGCCGCCGAATGCGCCGCCAATCTCAGCGCCACTGGTGCCGATGTTGACGTTGGCGATACCGCAATCACTACCGCGGTCGCTGAGGAAAGTTTCAGCTTCACGTAAGTCATTGGTAAAGATACAAGATGACAGCCCTTGTGGCACATCGTTTTGCATTGCTAGCGCATCGTCAAATTCTTTATAAGGCATGACATATAAAATCGGCGCAAACGTCTCACTACGTGCTACGTCATTTTGCTCATCAAGCTCAACAATCGCAGGGGTCACATAATAAGCATCAGGGAATTTATCCATCAGCACCCGTTCACCGCCTGTGACTTTACCTCCAGTCTTACGGGCTTTTTCTAACGCCGCTTGCATGTTATTAAAGCTGTCTTCATCAATCAGTGGACCGACCAAACTGCCTTCGAGCGGATGACCGATGCTCACCGTCTCATAAGCAGACTTAACGCGCGGTAAGATATCGTCTTTGACCGACTCATGAACGAACAGACGGCGTAAGGTGGTGCAACGCTGACCTGCCGTTCCCACTGCAGAGAATAGAATGCCACGTAGTGCCAAATCTAAATCGGCAGTGGGTGCCAAAATCATGGCGTTATTACCACCAAGCTCAAGCAAACATTTACCAAAACGCTCAGCGACTTTAGGTCCTACTTCTCGGCCCATTCGCGTACTGCCGGTGGCACTGACTAAAGAGATATCTTTGTTTTCAACCAACGCATTACCGATATCGGTTTTGCCCAATATGATTTGCGATAAATGTGCTGGTGCTTCACCAAATTTTGCCAGGGCTTTTTCAAATAACGCTTGGCACGCTAAGGCGACAAGTGGGGTTTTTTCTGAAGGTTTCCAGATGACAGGGTTGCCACAGACGATGGCCAGTGCCGTATTCCAAGACCAAACGGCGACTGGGAAGTTAAAGGCAGAGATGACGCCGATGACGCCAAGTGGATGCCATGTCTCACGCATGTGGTGACCCGGGCGTTCTGAGGCGATGGTTAGACCATAAAGCTGACGCGATACGCCCACGGCAAAGTCACAGATATCAATCATTTCTTGGACTTCGCCAAGGCCTTCTTCTTTGATTTTTCCGGCTTCTAATGATACTAAGATACCTAGGTCTTCTTTGTGCTCACGCAGGACT
>NZ_DKHR01000060.1:3697-4487 GCF_002453835.1 Psychrobacter sp. UBA6739 | reverse complement strand
ACTTTACCGATGACTGAGCCATCAATTGGGGTGGTGACTTCAAAGTCGCCATTTTGATAGTGTGCTTCTTCTACGCCCATTGCAGACATATATTGCTTAATCATAATCAATCCCTTGCATATTGGTATAATGGTTTACTACGTCCTTGACTGACTTATAAAATTACCCTGCTACCTACTAAGTTGCAAAATAATAAATTTCTTGCAGTCATTCCTTTTTGGAATGACGTGCTAATAAGTCGGCTATACGCTAGACATTTCTAGCATAATTTGTACTAGATACTGACACTAGACAGGCACTGCTCAAGGCTTTGCGCCTGCATCGCTTTATACAATGCCATCTCATCGTGAATAGCTGCGCCCAAATCACGCTCAAAATTTTGTTGGCTTGAGTAACCGTCATATTGGCTTGGCTGCGCCTCTTGCAGATTTGATTGAAAGATACCGGCAGCACTGACAGGCAAAAAGTCTTCATAAACGATAGGTTCAATGCGAAGCACCTCGTCATTAATCAGAGTAGTCAACTTAGCATTAGGCAGTTTATTCAAATCATCAGTGCTTAAGCTGCCAGCTAACAACGCTTGACCGTCCTCAGAATCAAGGGTGCTATCCGTCAACTGGTAATAAAAATACGCCAGCCCCTCATCGTGTAGAGTTTGATAATCATCAGGAAAAGCGGTAAATATCTCAGTCAAAATTTGATTGTATTGAGCCGCATTATTCTCATTTGGGGTAGCGCCAAGCTGGCGACGAGCTTCGGCCAGTAGTTCATCATAAAGCGCGCGGCCCTT
>NZ_DKHR01000060.1:2562-3522 GCF_002453835.1 Psychrobacter sp. UBA6739 | reverse complement strand
TCTAGGCGTTAAATGATTGATATGCGGACCCTTAAAGCCAACCACATCAGCGACCAGCGGATGCTGATTTAATAAACGCTGATAGAGCCCTTTTGCCACCGGCGTTTTATCATGCCAGCGAAATGTCTCTAGCGCTTCTTGTACAAACTGCTCTGCTTGCTCAGCAGTCAAGCCACCTTGCGCCTCAAAACCCTCAATAAGCTCAATAACGCCAGTAGTGAATATCTGACGCTGCGCCAGTGTGGCCGTGGCTTCTTGTTGTAAATTTTCATCGGCAATCAAATCTAAACNNCTAAACGCAATAACGAGGTAAAGACGCGAAAAGGGCTTTTATGCAATGAATGCGAGTCAAGCGCGCGAAAAGCTGTTGAATGTACCGGCACGCCAGCAGGCGCTAAATCGTAGTAGCCGACAGGGTGCATACCCATCACGGCAAAGAGACGGCGCATCATGCTCAGCTCTGCTGCGGTACCTAGCCTAATTGCCCCATGGCGCTCCATGCTCAGACGCTCAATCTCGCCCGTATGCAGCAGTTGTGATTTAATATCGGGATGTGAGGTTAATACTTCGGTATTGACATCACTGACCAAATCAACCAAGTCGCCGTATAGCGGCACCTCATCTTGGTACATCGCTGACATGGCCATAGAGAAATCATGGCGGATATCATCGCTGCAGATAAAATCCTTATCTGGACTGACGCTACTATTTTTCACAAATAAACATCCTTGTAATAGAGTTAATAAATTTTTAGCTTAATAATAAGTATTTGATTTCGAGCATTTGGTTATGACGATGCACTATCTATCCTAAGCACGCCTAAACATTAAGCGGCAGGCAATCCATCAGGAAGCGCGATGAGCACCTCTTTTAGAATATCCAACCCTTCTTTTAGGGTGTCAGGCTCTATGGTAAGTGGCGGTAATAAGCGAATGATATGGCGATATTGCCCACTTGGCA
>NZ_DKHR01000060.1:909-2473 GCF_002453835.1 Psychrobacter sp. UBA6739 | reverse complement strand
GTTAATACTTGCGCCATCACACTTGGATGCACATCATGCTCAGGATGGCGCAGCTCGATACCGCGCATCGCACCGATACCGGTAAGACCAAATAACCAAGGAGAGATACCTTCTTGCTGCCATTGGCGGATGGTCGTCTCAATCGTCTGGGCATAATGCTTGGCTGACTGCCAAACGTCATCGCGTTGCATGATATCGAGCGTGGCATTGGCAGCGGCGCAAGCAACTGGGTTACCCGAATAAGTACCGCCCAAACTGCCTTTAGGCAAACCATTGACCACACTAGCCTTGCCGATGACTGCGCCTAATGGCAAGCCGCCTGCGATACTTTTGCCAAGTAAAATAAGGTCAGGCTCAATCCCTAAATGGGTAAAAGCAAACGGCGTGCCAGTACGGCCGTAGCCGGATTGGATTTCGTCCATGATGAGTAACATGCCATGTTCATCACAAAACTTACGTAGATACTGCGCAAAGGTGGGCGACAACAACTGAAAGCCGCCTTCCCCTTGTACAGGTTCGACGATGATGGCACCGATATTGTCGATATCGGTTTCTACCATAAATAAACGCTGGAGCGCATCAATCGCTTGCTCGTCGCTGATATTGTTATCGGGACTGGGGAAAGGAATATGATAAACGCCGCTGGCCAATGCACCAAGCCCGCGCTTATAAGGCGCGACCTTACCATTGAGATTGACGGCAGCCAGTGTGCGCCCATGAAAGCCACCATCAAATGCTATGACACCTGTGCGGCCAGTTTTCATGCGTGCTATCTTGATGGCGTTTTCAGTCGCTTCTGCGCCGCAGTTGGTGAGCATTCCTGCCAGCTCGCCGCTAATAGGTACAAGCTCACATAATCGCGGCATAAAGCTTTGATACGGCTGATGCGCTGCCGCATTGTAGGCATAGTGAATCAGCGCCTGGGCTTGCTGGATGATGGCGTCAACGATGTGAGGATTGCAGTGACCAAAGTTTAAAACGCCGATACCGCCGACAAAATCGATATAGCTGCGGTCATTGTCGTCCCAAACTCTGGCATTTTTGCCTTTGACGAGCGTGAGCGGATGCACCATCGTAAAGGCATCGGTCACGTTATACAGCTTGTCCATGATGAATCTCTATCTCTTCCTTGAGTTAGACTCATTTCAACAAAACATCATTCCGGCAGCAAACGAATAATAGTTGTGGTGGCATTCCTTTTTGTCATTACCAGTAAATTAGCTCCCTAAACGAATCCTTTAAAAACAAAAAAACTGCGTATCAAGGCAGTTTTTTTGTTTTTTTAGCTTGTTAAATTCTCACAGCAAACAACTTTGTAGGATAAAAATAACAAGACCAGTGCTATAAAAACACTTTAGGTTATAAATAAACGTAAGTGACATTATAAAACCAACCCTAACGCCTTTTCACGTTCATCTGAGATTGCCAAATAAGCCGTAATCCATTCTAAAACCGCTTTGACCTTATGCGATTGCCCTGAAGAGACAGGATAAGTCACATAATAGCTGCCGCGACCCTTTGCCGCATAATCCCACGCCATCACTAAAGCGCCTGATTGTAGCTC
>NZ_DKHR01000060.1:0-797 GCF_002453835.1 Psychrobacter sp. UBA6739 | reverse complement strand
ACAAAGGTGCCATCGACGCTGATATCTTGTTGCTTAAAATACTCATACCACGCACTTAAGCGCGAACTTATTTGCAATAACACATAGTCATCCAAACACTCCCTACTTTTCAAACACTCAGTACTCAGTGTTTTATCTCGCAAATACTGCGGCTGACAGACTGCAACGCAGTATTCATCGAACAGTTTTATAGACTCCATATTGCTCCACATGCCATCGCCATACAAAAAAGCAATATCGACATTTTGGTCTTCAGAAAAAAACGGCCCCGCCAGCTCTTTAATATCCAAGTTAATAAGGGGATATTCTTGACTAAAGCCACTCAGTGCTGGAATCAACCAACGGGCACAAAATGTGGGATGCGAGACTATTTTTAGCAGCTCGGTATTACTGCTATGCGACATCAAATTGGTGGTCGCCACCTCGATATGTTTTAAAATCTCTAATACTTCAAGATAATATGACTTGCCAGCAGGGGTCAATGAAATCCGGTGCGGCGTCCGATAAAACAAAGACAGGTTTAGCATCTCCTCTAGCTGCGCCACTTGCTTACTGATGGCGCTTTGGGTCATGTGCATCTCTTGCGCGGCATTGGTAAAACTCAAATGACGGGCAGCGGTCTCAAAACATTGCAGCGCCGTCGTCGATGGATATCGTCTAAAGGCTAATGGTTTATTGGTGTCTGTTTTCATAGATTGCTTTTCTTTTATTCCATATTAGGGCGTGTCCTCAATTCACTCGATAGTCATCTAAATGGGCTAAAAATGGCTAAATCTTGCCAAACATCGTCAAATAGC
>NZ_DKHR01000039.1:0-7878 GCF_002453835.1 Psychrobacter sp. UBA6739 | reverse complement strand
TGCCAGCAAGCTCCTAATATGTGCTTTTGTCATTTTTGCTTTGCAAAGATATGATCAAAAGCCGTTTGGTTAAATATTCACTTAAAGCGGCCTTCTGTTCTTAACCAGAATGAGTTCTTTATCCGAACTTGTAGCGTGCCAAAAGCAAAATAGGTTTAAAGCCCCGCCGACCCTTCCATTATAGGATGTCAGCAAAGGCATAATGAAATAGTGCTAGAAACGATGCTCTAGCTGTCATAGCGCCCGCTGTTTGATTGGCGGCGCATATATAATTCAGTGGTGTATATTATACATAGTATTTCAGTCATTGCAAGGGTAATATCTGTAGCGACTTATGATATTACCCTTTATAAACAGTAATATGTAAACAACCGTATCTGTGCTTAATAATCACGCTTATATGAATTGGTAACTATGCACTGTTAATCTAAAACTATGAAACATCAATCCAAAACAATGTCATATTGCTCTTGAGTATAGAGATTTTCGACATCAAAGGTAATCACTCTACCAAGTAAATACTCTAAATCTGCCACCGTGTCTGACTCTGAAGTGAGAAGTAAATCAATCACTGCAGCATGGGCAACGACCGTAAATTTCTTGGGAGAGTTATAAGTACGAGCACAACGCATGATTTCACGGAATATCTCAAAGCACACTGTCTCAGCCGTTTTAACAAAGCCGCGTCCTTGACAGGTCGAGCATGGCTCACATAGCTGCTGTCCGAGCGACTCACGCGTACGTTTACGCGTCATCTCTACTAACCCAAGCTCACTGACCTGAGTAATCTTAGTTTTGGCATAGTCTTGTACTAGCTGTGATTGCAGACTCTCTAACACATCATCTTTATGCTGCTGTTCAAGCATGTCAATAAAGTCTAGGATGATAATACCGCCTAGATTACGCAAACGCAGCTGACGGGCGATTGCATGAGTTGCCTCAAGATTGGTTTTATAAACCGTATCTTCTAACGAACGCCCGCCTACGAATGATCCTGTATTGACATCGATTGTGGTCATCGCTTCTGTTTGGTCGATAATGAGATAGCCACCTGATTTTAAATCTACGCGGCGTTTTAAAGCATCACGCAAATCATCTTCGACACGATGGACATCAAACAAGGATGGCTCAGCGGTATAATGGACAATGCGGTCATAGACAAAAGGTACAAACTCTTTGGCAAAGGATCTGACTTGTTCGTAAATTTGTGCATTATCAATGATGACTTTCTCGGTATCCGCGTGTACCAAATCACGGATAGAACGCAGCGGTAATGATAGCTCTTGATAAATAAGCTCAGAACTTTGATGTTGTTTCATCTCTTGGCGACGCGCGCAGATGGTACGCCACAGTTGCAATAGATAATAAATGTCTTCTTCAAGCTTATCGACAGGGACACGTTCAGCAGCGGTACGAGCGATGAGACCGCCTTTTAGATTGACCGTTTGCATCAGGCTACTAAGCTCAGTCTTCAAACGAGTGCGCTCTTCTTCGCCATCAATGCGCTGAGAGATACCAATGTGTTCGCTTGAGGGCAGATACACCAAATAGCGAGATGGCAAGGATATATTGGTGGTCAAGCGAGCGCCTTTACTGCCCAACTGATCTTTGGTCACTTGCACTAAAATACGTTGGCTTTCATGCAAGCGATGTTGAATCAACGTTTTAGAAACAGGGATGACTTCGGTATTTTGTATACTAATCACCGGTGGCGTGACAGCCAAGTTATCAGTACCATTTTCTACCACAGCATCTTCTATATTGCTATCCGATTTTTTATCGCTATTGTCAGCCGCTTTACTTTTATTTTCTGCTACTGGACGCGGCTCACGCTGCATATCATTGACATGTAAAAATGCTGTCCGCGACTGCCCGATATCAACGAATGCTGCCTGCATACCAGGTAAAACGCGTACGACTGTACCCAGATAGATATTGCCGACCAGACCCAATTTATGATGACGTTCAATATAAATTTCGCCCAAGATGCCATTGTCTAAGACTGCGACACGGGATTCCATTGGACTAATATTAATCAGCAGCTCTTCGGACATAATGTTTTTCTCTTATCTCTCAGCTTTCTTGTTAGACGTTCATCGTCTATTATCTTTATAGTGTAACAAATGCAGCTGGCTCTCGCCCATTACTCTCGCGTGTTATTATGTGCAGCAGGTTAGAGTGACAACCAATCTCTGAGAGACAAATAATCTCCATCAGGGTCTGTCTCGTATTTTACTTGACACTAATATCTGTGACGTTTTTAATTAACGCCAGCGTTTGTGGAAGTGGTAAACCCACGACATTGGTATAGCTACCATTGATACGGCTGACCCAAATAGCACCCAAACCTTGTATACCATAACCACCCGCTTTATCAGCAGGCTCACCACTTTCCCAATAGTTACTCATCATCTCCGCAGTGAGCGCTATAAAGGTCACTTCGGTACGCTCAGTGATTCGTTGCTGATTAATGATTTGAAATACTGGCTCATGAGTTGAGCTGTTAGCCACTTTAGAAGATAATGATATATAAGTTGCTTGAACCGCTGTCCATACTTCATGGACATTATCAGACATCCGTTGCCACATGCTATAAGCGTGCTCACGATCGACTGGCTTGACCAGCACTGTTTGACCATCTGCCAGCACACCGATGGTATCAGACGTTAAAATGATAAGTGAGTCAGAAAAACAGCTTTTATCCGTTTTCAAGCGTGATGCTAGTTGCTGTATGGCAGCCTCAGCTTTAGTGGCGACCATGCGCTCGATATAGTCTGTGGGTGACTCATCATCATGCTTTGTTTCATCAACATCTACACTCAATGTGCTAAATTCTAGTTGTGCTCTTTCTAACAGCTCACGACGGCGCGGCGAACCAGAAGCTAAAATAATATCCATCGCTACTCTCTTTATATCTGAATTTATCTGCCTACTACCGAAAACTGCTGCCTTTTAGTGCATTAACATTAGTTAGTCAGGATTAATAAACACCAGCGCTAAAATCTTATTGGTTGTCAGCAGAATTTTTCTTATGACGCAAATTTACGCAAAGCCAGTAGTACCAATGGCCAGCTGATGATACTCATCAACAGTGATAAGGCAGATTGTGCGACAAAGACATTCTGGATAAACATCTGCAATATCCATAAACATAATTGAAAAACAACCAATCCTAAGCTCGCTAATAACCATGCACTGATGGTATTTAGTTGCCTAATATAAATACTGGTTATTTTTATGAAGAAGGCGACTGCCACGGCGGCAAACGCTTGCTGTCCCAAATGGGTATCCATGAGTAAGTCAGCAATGAGACCGATGGTAAATGCTGTAAAAATACCAACATAGCGTGGCTGAAATAACAACCAAAAAATCAGCACCATGATCATGACCATAGGGCGTAAGGTAGCCATACTAGGACTTAACGGATATACATTGAGCGATGACGCAATAACAAAACTTAGAATGATGGTAGCAATCAGTAGTACCGTTGCATTCTCAGAATCAGGATACGACATGGGTACTTACCTTAACGAATGTATTGATGGCTGCTGTTAAAGCATGAGTGGGTATTGATGGGATAAAAACCATGGCTAAAAATGTATCGACAAAAAGACCAGTTAATAAATAGATGCCAGCCATTATCTTATTGGTACTTACGTATTGAGCACCTAACTTCTTAACGGTCATTGAGAGTCATATTATTTTTATTCACCAGCTTATCTTGCAGGACTAATACATACGCATTATCGATAAAGTTCGCCGCTGGGGTCACTTCTATACTTCTAAAGTTATCGGCTTGAGTATCTTTAATATGGGCGATACGCCCGACACGATACCCTGCTGGAATACGCCCACCCAATCCTGATGACACCAGCTCATCACCCACACGCACGTCTGAGGTTTTGAATACATAGTCAAGGCTTAATGAGGTTGGTATACCTTGCCCTGTCACGATAGCGCGTTGACCTGTACGCTTGACTGTAACTGCAACCGATTGCTGTTCATCAGTAATCAATAGTAGGCGACTGGTATTGGGATAGACATTAATAATCTGCCCTAAAATACCGTCTTCATCAATCACTGTCTGTCCAACTTGAACCCCGTCTTGAACGCCTTTATTGAGCACCACGATTTGTCTGAGTAAGTTGGTGTCTGTACCAATTACCTGTGCCAAATTAAGATCAAATTGTTCAGGCTTGGTTGTTGATAAAATACCTTGCAGGCGCGCATTTTGTGCCAAAATATAATCTTGCTGCTGTAACTTGGCTTGCGCATGGATAAGCTGAGACTTCAATTGCATGTTTTCGCGGCGCAGCGCTTCTTTAGACTGTAAGCTGCCACCTGCCCAATGCTTGGCATAACTCGGTAACAGTGACAGCTCATAAATAGGCTGCATAGCGGCATGACTGGTACTACGTACTGGATTAAACCATTCTGAATTTTTGCTATCGAACCACATCAGTATTAGAGCTGCTATTAATACAATGGCAGTCTTACGAAGTGCTAACGGCTGGCGCGCAAAAATACTTGGGGTCATAAGTCGTCTAACTCAGGAGTTATAAAATAAGCAGTAGCCAGTACTGGGTTCTAGTTAATGAATGCAATTAAAGGCAGCGCAACTGGCTACCTTTAATTTTATACTGTTTTAACCCACTATTTTTACGCAAGCTATCATCAAGCACGACGAAGATGATTTATCAATACCGCAGTGCTTAACTAAAGCAATCTAAACAAAAATCATGTTCAAGCTTTTGTTATTGATAAAGTCAAGCGCAATACCACCGCCGCGGCTAACACAAGTCAATGGATCTTCAGCAACGGTCACAGGTAGACCTGTCTCTCTTGAAATTAATTTGTCCAAATCACGTAACAGCGCACCGCCGCCCGTCAAAACAATACCACGCTCTGCGATGTCTGATGACAGCTCAGGTGGCGTCTGCTCAAGTGCCGCTTTTACCGCGCTAACGATACCGCTCAGCGGATCACTCAGGGCTTTTTGTACTTCTTCTGAATTAACAGTAAAGGTTTTTGGCACGCCTTCTGCCATGCTACGACCGCGAACTTCGACTTCTAGCTGACTGTCTTCATTCAAAGCAGAGCC
Organism: Psychrobacter sp. UBA6739; assembly: GCF_002453835.1. Taxonomy (NCBI): domain Bacteria; kingdom Pseudomonadati; phylum Pseudomonadota; class Gammaproteobacteria; order Moraxellales; family Moraxellaceae; genus Psychrobacter; species Psychrobacter sp. UBA6739. Next base: position 2,777 of record NZ_DKHR01000039.1, on the reverse strand, counting down.
AACTTCGTGCTTAATACGCTCAGCTGTCGTCTCACCAATCACACAACCATGGGTACGGCGCACGTGGGTGATAATCGCGTCATCAAACATATCGCCACCGATACGAATCGACTCAGCATAAACGCAACCAGATAACGCGATAACGGCAATCTCCGTCGTGCCGCCACCAATATCAACCACCATCGAACCGCTGGCCTCATGAACTGGCAAGCCAGCACCGATGGCAGCTGCCATTGGCTCTTCTAACAATAGTACTTTACTCGCACCTGCCGAAGATACCGCTTCACGAATCGCTTTACGCTCAACCAGAGTAGACTTACAAGGCACACAAACCACCACGTTAGGCTGCGCCATAAAACGCTTGGCTTTTACCTTCGTGATGAAATGCTTGAGCATTTTTTGCGTCACTTCAAAGTCAGCAATCACGCCGTCTTTTAATGGGCGAATCGCTGTAATGTTAGCAGGTGTACGACCAAGCATCTGCTTGGCATCAATACCAACAGCCGCAACGGTAGGGTTTTGGGTACGATTACTTCGTAACGCAACCACCGTAGGCTCGTCAAGTACGACGCCTTTATTAGGAATAAAAATGAGAGTGTTCGCAGTACCGAGGTCGATAGCGATATTATTTGATAAAAATCCAAACAGGTTCATGACTAATATTTCCAGCGTATTACAAATGAGGCGAATGAGGCGAATGAGATTGACTGAGGCGTTACTCGTCAGCGTTGAGCAGGTCGTCGTTAGACATTACTTATGGCGAAATTTGAACCTCGCAACAAGTCAAACCTAAGCAATAATGATGCAATGGAAAAACTGAGCTAAATTATACCGATTTGGCTCAAAAAAAACACAGATATTTGCATCAGTAAGTCAGGATTTCGGTCTTAAACGCTAAAAGTTGTTACAAAGTTTAAAATAGCAGTAAATACCATTCGACTTAATGAAACATCATTTAATTCAATAACTAACAAGGCTCTACAGGCAAATGATAATTTTGCTTAGCAGCACAGGTGCATACTGTAACGTATTTCAGAACGTAATGGGTAAGCAATTGAGAATCAATCGTGAATTATACGGTCAATTTTGCAAATCACGCCATCTTGGTTGATATTGTGCATCAATCAAGCGTCATGCTCTGTAAACTTAAGCCAGATGCTTTATAATAAAGCCACTATATATACATCTTAAGATAAACCCCTTGTTTTAGTTTGTGTTAATAATTATCTATATCTAATGCTTGCCTATTTTAGCCGCATTCTACTCTAACAAAAACTGTCCTTCACTGGAGAAACTATGTCACAGCAACCAGCAACGTCTGACAGCAACGTCAGCCGTGAAGAAATCCTAGAAGTTGCCAACCTTGCACGTTTGGGTGTCGATGAAAGCACAGCCGATAGCTATGCCGGCGATATTAGTAAAGTATTAAAACTGATGAATACGTTATCTAACGTGGATACCACAGGCATCAAACCCTTAGCGAATATCCATGAAGCTTGCCAAGAATTGCGGGCTGATGTGGCCAAACACGATATCAACCGCGCGCGCAATCAGTCAGTCGCCCCAGCTGTTGAAAATGGCTTATATTTGGTTCCACAAGTGATTGAATAAGCAGCGCGCTGCTTTAATCGCTACCCTATTTTACTTTATGCTATTCACATTTTGACGGACGACACCTTATGTCAGAACTTCATTTATTAAGTACCCAGCAGCTTATTACGGGCTTGCAAGACAAACAATTTAGCAGCCTTGAGCTGACAGAACACTACATCAAGCGTATAGATGCGCTAGACAATAAGATTAACAGCTTTATCACTCATACTTCTGAGACAGCACGCGCGCAAGCAAAGGCAGCAGACGAGATGCGCGCGCAAGGCGATCAGCGTCCATTACTTGGCGTACCGATGGCGCACAAAGACATCTTTTGTACCCAAGGTGTACTGACGACTTGTGGCTCTAAGATGCTGCATAACTTTGTCTCGCCTTATGACGCTACCATCGTTTCTAATATCGACAAAGCAGGCATGATTAGCTTGGGCAAGCTCAATATGGATGAGTTTGCGATGGGCTCAGACAATAGCAGCTCATACTACGGCACGGTACAGAATCCTTGGAACCTAGAGCGCGTCCCCGGTGGTTCATCAGGTGGTAGTGCTGCCGCCGTTGCCGCAGGTTTTGTCCCAGTCGCAACGGGCAGTGATACTGGTGGCTCTATTCGCCAGCCTGCCTCATTTTGTGGTTTAACCGGTATCAAGCCCACTTATGGTCGCGTCTCTCGCTTTGGGATGATTGCCTATGCCTCAAGTCTGGATCAAGCGGGTAGCATGGGGCGCAGTGCTAAAGATTGTGCCTATCTATTGCAGCCGATGATTGGTCACGATCCGCGCGATGCGACTTCTATCAAATATGACATGCCTGACTACGTACAAGACATCAATGATGCTGAAGGCGCGGCTAGCGACAAGCCCTTTGCTGGCTTACGCATTGGTGTGGCCAAAGAATACTTTAGTGCTGGACTAGACGCTGAGGTAGAAACGGCCGTACGTGCTGCTCTGAAAAAATATGAAGAGCTAGGTGCGACGATTGTGGAGGTGAATATCACTGACCCTGAGATTACCCTTGCCACTTACTACATGCTCGCCCCTGCCGAAGCATCATCAAACCTGTCACGCTTCGATGGTGTACGTTTTGGTTATCGCTGTGAAAACCCGACCGATCTCATCGATTTATATACGCGCTCACGCTCTGAAGGTTTTGGTCCTGAAGTACAGCGCCGT
>NZ_DKHR01000020.1:37483-51901 GCF_002453835.1 Psychrobacter sp. UBA6739 | reverse complement strand
CAGAACAGCTTTACGATTGCTAGTAAGGCTGATATTTAGGTACTTTACCATCGCCTTGATACTGATACTTTGACCTGGCTTAACCGCCGTTGGATACCAGATTGGTGCTTCTAATGGTAATGATAGATTTTCTATGAGATAGTTATCTGGTGTTTCCAGCTTTTTAGATAATTCAATTACTTCAGGATGAATCGTAAGATCGCTAACTATTACCTGCTCATTCTCTGAACATAAAAACCTATTAAATCCAAAGTGTATAGTTGTTACTCCTTCAGGTACAACGAATGTATATAGCTCTTCTATCTCTCCTTGCGTAGGAACAAGATATTTAAAGTGCGCACCAAAGGTATCTGATCTAAACATATTCTCAAAAGATACATCAACCTCTTCATTAACATCATCATATGCTCTGATTAGCAGAACAGCTTTACGATTGCTAGTAAGGCTGATATTTAGGTACTTTACCATCGCCTTGATACTGATACTTTGACCTGGCTTAACCGCCGTTGGATACCAGATTGGTGCTTCTAATGGTAGCTCTAGTAGTTCGATAAGATGGATGTTTGATGCTTTCATATTATTGCTCGTTTTATTCTTGGTGCTACGCATGATGAATTATCTTTTTGAATTTGATTTGTATGACTTAAGAACATAGATTCTAATATAACAAGTAAAATAGTTCTTAATAAATCAAGAATATACTTAAACTAAGCTATGGCTATTATTATTTGTTACCTTGGTTCTCAAAAACGAACTCAGTCTCTAAATTGGTAACTTTTCTATTTAGATAGGTTATCTTTAAGACATGACTATCTTCATATGTTCTGCTAGTATGGGAGATAATACTTTTTATCTTTCCTTCAACAATACCTGTTTCTACAGTGATTAAATCTGGCTTGATAGAAAAATAGATTTTCATGCTGACCCCGCTATTCATAGAAGTTACCGAAACTATATTTTTATGAACTTTAATTTTTTTATCATTAGGGAAGTGTAATAAGAAAGACACATCTCTATACCTCTCGTCTAAAGAATAAACCTTATCATTCATCAGTAATTGCTTATTAGCTACATCAAATGATATCCTTCTATCATGTTCAACAGCCACTAACACTCTATTTCTAGCAGCGACATAAGGGTTACTGCTGTCTTCACTATAGTCATATATCGACCAATTATCTATTCTATGATTAAAGTCATTATTATAGTTAGCATTGGAAACTATTGGAATGTTATGAGCTTGTCGTCTACGAATATAGTGTCTTATAGGATCTTCATTTACATAGTTATAAAGCCCAGAATCAACGAGCCAGTCTTCACCAAAAGCATAAAGAGTAACGTTGTTTTCATCTTGTTGATGATGATATGGACTCAAACATCCAGCTTTGAAAATCAGGTGTGTACTATCAGTAAAGTCTTTGTTTTCGCCCCACACATCTCTAAATATTGCATACCCTGATTGCGGATAAACAATAGTATTTTTACTAGGTGCTTTACCTCTTTTACCTTGAGTTATAGAATACAGAAAATTTTCATACTCTATAGTTCCAGCGAAGAAATTGGAGTACGCATCACTAGTAGGTTTCAGCTCCGTATCCCCGATAATAGGTAGTTTATTATCCGGTCTTAATATGTGAGTGATATACACCAAAGCTTTGGAGGCTATATTCTCAAACTTAGGACCCAAGTCCTTAAGTACATAAGTAGGGAAATCTTCAACTATAGACAAAAAAATCTTAAATACAAACTGATGATACCCTGGACTATTCTCTTTATGCACACCTTCTGTAGTGAACGAAAAATCCAGCTCATCATTAAGACGTAATACTGAGATATCTATCCATTCACTATTATCTAAAAAAATTCCTAATAACATTAAAACTCGAACTTGCTCTAAGCCATGATTAGTATGTTTAGAATAAAAATCATCTCGCTGCAGTTTCTTCCCTAAAACACACAAGGTATCAAACAATGAAAGAACGAAATCAAAATTACTATAAACCCAATTTACGGTATGTTTTTTTAAGTAGAAAAGTAATAATAGTATCTGCTCAGCTCTGAGAGCTGTGGCATGATCATGCCATACAAACTCAAAATCCGTACCTTCATTATATAGATAGGTTTCTATCCAACTACTATTAAGGCTTTTGAGTTTAAGCAGTACTGCGTCATTTTGAGTTTTATTATGAAAGGATATGAGATGTTTGTTAAAATCAAACCAATGCAGCGCCCACTGCCAAGACCTATTATTAAACGGGTCAGCTTCCCAACCTTTCCATTCAACAGCGGGAAAAGAAGTAAGTTCAAATTTGTTGTTTTCAAATAACTCCCTCCCTCTCTTAGTATTTTCTATGTTAGATATATACTTTTCAACATCTTTATTCAATAAGTATTGATTTGATACATCATCTTGAAAGTATAAATACATACTAAATAAACTTAATTGTTCTGTAATATCTATCGTTTGAGATGTACGTAAATCTTTTTCTTTATTCCATAAAAAATATCTAACCTTTAGTATTTTTGAGGCTTTTAGATTAATGTCATGAGAGAAATCCACAGAGTTCTGATAGTGTTTTTTTACCACATTCCCTTTAAAATAAAAATAACAGGCATAAACATATTTATCTTCTTTTTTATTTAAGGAAACTTTTATGCTAGTGCCTATTTCATTAATATAAAAGGTTATACCTTTTATATCTATTAACTTATACATAAAAATTAACCTGATTGTTATGCCCTATTACAAACGATTTACTATAAAAAAAACATTGATTTCAATATGATAAACTTAACTAGACACTATAAGTCATCATTTAGCATCGACGTTGAATCCATAAGCTCAATTTCTTTAATAATTGTTTTATCAAATCCACATTGTAAGTTAACTCGTTCATTTGCAGCTTGGGATTTAATCAAGAACAAAGATGGATTTTGAATAATTTCTACAATCTTCTCAACCATTTCGTTGACATTTTCACCTTCAAACAATGCACCTTCTTCATCAGAGATAAACTCTGGAACTGCTGCTACGTTATTTGTCACTACCACCAAACCTGAAGACATTGCTTCATCCCTAGATACACCTTGAGAGTCCCATCTTGTAGGATTTAAGAAAATACCATGTTGCTTGTGTGCTGCTGCGATCTCGTGATGACTTAAGAATTGCTTATGTAAATGAACGTTTTCAAATTGGAGTATAGGCTCGTTAATCGAATCAAACTCAAACCCATCACCATAAATATTGACTTCTAAATCTTTAAAGAATTCATATTTAGATAATTCTATTAAAGCATCAGTGGTAATATCATTACCATACTTAGGACCTGAATAGGGCCTAATAGACAGTAGTTTAAGTCTATCTTCAGGTTTTCTTTCAGTGTATTTAAATATACTTTCGTCTACATAATTATGTATTACCATCTTGTTTGAGCTTGGTATGGTAAGTTCCAGATCTTCTTCTACCTCTTGAAGAAAGGTATTAGACACAAAAACTAAAGTGATATTACTATTTAACTCTTCGATAATGAGTTTCTTCCAAAACCTTAAACGGTAATCAGCAAGCTTCTTTTTTCTTTCTATGTCAAAGCTATTCAAACCTACAAGGTCAAAGTCACGACGTTGCCAGCTTTGTACTTCGGCTCCATGTAACCAGATAGTGATTTTCAACCTTTCTCGATAGTTCTTGATGATATTCCACATTTTTTCATCCATAAGATGAATAAATATATTCTTTACTTGACCTGATTCTAGAATGTTTGCCAGATTATCATTATTTCCATTGAAGACATCAATGGACTCAAACTCTCTAAAACCTAAATCAGAGTTATTATTAGTTAGTCTAAACACATCTACAATATGGTTGTGTTTTTTATACGCTCTTACTCTACTATGTAAAAATCCATATTTATATAGATCATCATATGAAGGGTATTGCTTTGCTAATATTAAAGTATTGCTTTTGGCAACGAAGTCGTTCACTATTTCACGTTTTTCTCCAATACTTATATACTCTATAAATGAATGACCACTACCGGTAACCTTAAATCCAACTTGTATATATTTGCAATCTGGAGGGATCGGCATGCTGTGATTATGAGAAACTGCCGCAATATGATGTGATAACTTATTTCTATTCTCATCTAAAAATACGAATACGGAGCGTGTATCCATATTCGTATTTGCCTTAACTATAAACTGGCTATTTAGTTTTAAGTTGATATCAGATCTATTGTATATATCTTCAAAATAAATATAGGCAAACTTACCATCAGGAAGTGTAGATTTTATTTCTATATTTGCATTATTTCTACTAATTTGTACCTGCTTACTTTGGGGTCTAATTAGCTGAGCATCTATATCATCCGCTGAGAAAGTAAATGTATGCGATTCTTGGTAAGTACTTAGATGCTCATTTTTATTTGTACCGATATTTATCGCTTCAGAAACCTTTAGAAGCCTACCTTCAAAATCAACTCCTTCATCTAGAATGAGTTTGCTATGTGAATCCAAAGTTTCTTCGTCACTGAGGCTAGCTCCGTTTAAAACATAGTTGAAGCAATCAATAGCAAATGCTTTTTCCTTAATTTCTAAATCATTGATATTCTCAAGCTGACCACCTTCTAGCACTACTTTTATAAATAAATCAACGTTTACTATACTCCGTGAAAATTTAAATCTATCTACTAGTTGGTATTCCTTATTTTGTATTAATAAGGCCTTACCATTAACATTCTCAAAATAACTGTCTTTGGTAATAGCTGTGACAGACGATTTATCATCATGGTTGAGGTAGGTTTGACTCTGCACTAAATCAAATAAATAATAACTACCATAACTGTCATTTGGATTAAACACAGTTACGTAAGTGTCATCTTTGTAATGCTCAATAGCTTTTGACAACTCAGATTCCGTATCATAGATAGTAATCCTATTGTCAACGATATTTTCTAAATCTATATCGCTAAATACGTATAACTCTTTATCCAAATATTCTTGTTCATTGAAGTTGCTAATAACATTATCTAACTCGTTTGCTTGATTAATATAAGCTACTACTATGACATGATAGGTTTCAACTTCTAAGAGTGTCTCAAATGATTTTTCTAAGATGTATTTCAAACGATGTTGATAAGTATGATGACTCAAAACTTTCCTGAGACCTTGAAGTCTATACTTTTTCCGAGTTAAAGGATCTTTAGTAAAACTCTTTAACTGTTTATCTAGCTCAGTCGATTCATCCGAACAAATAACTAAATCACCAAATAAAAGTCTAACACCATGTGAGTAATTACTTAGGACTATTGTATTAGAAGCTAGCATCTCAAATACTCGTCTAGCAAACATCGTCTGTGATTGCTTAATAGTATTCATGTTGATACCGTATACATAGCCTTTATACGCTTTAGCTATTTCAGACGGATGTAAAGTACCTATTATCATTGACTGATAACTTTCAGGGAATTCGTAATGTGGATGAGGTTCATTAAAGTTGCGGTCAAAGATGTCTAAGCCCTTATAATTTTGTGCAACTTTAGACAAGACTCCGAAATCACGCTGCCTAATAGGGTACTTTAGATAATAAGAGCCAGCGAAGTTAAATTTATCCTGGCGCTCATAAACTTCGATAGGATTATGGATAGTTGGTTGAGCGGCAAAACATAGCAAGTAAACTCTATCATGACCCAAGTGTTCTTTATACTTTTGAATACAATCGATATCTGTAGTAAACACGATGTCGACTAGCTCAGCTACTCCCAAAAAAGTACCAAAATGCACTGGATCTTCTTTACTCCAAAAAACACTTCTGATTTTGTTATCATCACAAAACTTTATTAGATTTATTAGCTCTACTGATTGATGGCTAATCTTAGTCTTCCATAGACCATTTTTACCTTGCCATGCTGACTCAATGAATAAAAAATCTGGCTTAAATTCTAGAATTTCTGACTGCCAGTTCTCTGGTGTGACATGATATATATCTGCCTCAGGATCAAAACACAGTGCTGTAAACTCATCCATGATAGCCGCGATTCTGATCTTTTTTTCTGAGAAAGTATGCTGTAAAGCAAATTTATCTACATAGTAATTACTTATATTTTTTGTTTTTACTTTTCTAGCTAACTTTTCAATACCACGTTTACTTACGTTATTTACTTTTGCTAAGTCATGTAGTTCTTTTTGCTTCTGCTCATTCAGTAGGATAATAATTTTGTGCAGCAAGTTAGCATTACTTAAATCCTTATTTTTCCTACTTAATGAATCAGCATAAATTGCAAACAGCTCCTTGCTGAGTATTCTGACATTTTTTTTTCTTTTGGCAGCATCGATCAGAGACTTTCCTAACTGGTAAGAAATCGTATTTTTTTCCATTGATTTGTTAACTAACTTTCTTTCACTTTCAAGTTCGAGCGCGCTAATATAATCTTTTAGATTATCTATAGATCCTCCATGCTCTTCAACTAGATCACTGACTACCTTTAATTCTGATTCACTAAAATCAGTAGCGCTTTTAGATAGCATCTTATAAAGCTTATTTTTCATAGATCACCAGAATGAGTTCATGGAGGAAAGAATGTTGGAGGCTTAAATCCAAGGTAAGCCTAATCATAAAGGGCATTCTTACTTTATGATTAGGCTGGTCACATTAGCGGTTAGTTACAAAATTCACAACACTCTTGCCAGATAAGTCTAAGTTCTCAAATTCACCATGAGCAACCAACACCAATATTACATCAGCTTGCTCTACAGCACTATTTAAAGATACCAGCATACCCGTATTCAATTTTTCAGGTAATTTACTAATATTAGGCTCAACTAATAAGATATCTGCATTATCAGCTTCAAGCATTTTTTGAGCAATATTGACCGCTGGACTTTCACGTAGATCATCAATATCAGGTTTGAATGCTAACCCTAACAATGCTACTGTCGGCTTTTCAATACCTTGTACTTTTAACTTATCGATTTCAGCATTGATTTTACCTATTACCCAGTCAGGCTTACTATCATTGATTTCACGAGCAGCTCGAATTATTTTAGCTTCATCAGGGTTTTGATTAACGATGAACCAAGGATCGACAGCGATACAATGACCACCGACCCCAGTACCCGGCTGTAGGATATTGACTCGTGGATGATGGTTAGCAAGCTCGATCAGCTCCCAAACATTGATGTCGAGCTTATCAGAGATAATAGACAGCTCGTTAGCAAAGGCAATACTCACATCACGGGAGGCATTTTCGGTCAGCTTTGCCATCTCAGCAGTACGAGAGTTGGTTTCTAATAGTTCGCCTTCTACAAAGATGCGATAAACCTCTTTTGCCTGTTTGGTCGATTCTTTAGTCATACCGCCGATGATACGGTCGTTAGAGATTAGCTCTTCCACAACCTTGCCTGGTAACACGCGCTCAGGACAATAAGCCACATAGATATCAGCTTCAACATCAGGTTCATGATACTTGGGAAAGGTTAAGTCAGGACGTGCCTCAGCAAGCCACTCAACCATCTGCTCTGTTGCACCTACTGGTGAGGTCGATTCTAAGATGACCAAATCGCCTTTTTCTAATAGTGGTGCCAAGGCTTTACTAACTGCATGAATATAAGACAAATCAGGAGTGTGGTCATCGCCCTTAAACGGTGTCGGTACGGCAATCAGATAAGCATCTGAGTGTACTGGCGTTAGGTTGGCTTTGAGTCTACCGTTATCCACAGCTTGTTTAACAATTGCTTCAAGACCAGGCTCAACGATATGAATCTTGCCTTGATTGATTGTATCGACCGCATGCTGATTCACATCGACACCGACGACATTGGCACCATGATGGGCTAATATCGCGGCAGTTGGCAAACCAATATAACCTAAACCAAACACACAAATATTTTTCATCTTAATCCCGTCTATTTAATATTAAGTTAGCTTAACGCTTCAATTTTAGCAGTTTGCTCGTATAAGAACTCAACGATAGTCTTAGCAATACGTTGTGAGGCTTTACCATCACCATAAGGATTATGGGCTTGGCTCATTTTTAAATAAATAGCGTCGTTTTCAATCAGATTGCTAACTTCAGCGACGATGGTAGGACCGTGAGTACCTACTAGCTTAACGGTACCTGCCTCGACTGCTTCTTGGCGTTCAGTCGTTTCACGCATGACTAATACTGGAATACCAAGCGATGGCGCTTCCTCTTGAATACCACCTGAATCCGTGAGAATAATATAGCTAGTACTCATCAAATAGACAAAAGGCAAATAATCCTGTGGCGCAATAAGTTTGACATTACTAAGACCGCTTAGTAAGCGATTGACAGGCTCTTTAACATTAGGATTTAGATGAACAGGATAAACAAACTCATAGTCTGGATACTTTTGAGCCAGATCTTTGATTGCTTGGCAAATAGACTCAAAGCCTTCTCCAAAATTTTCACGGCGGTGACCCGTAATAAGGACCCGACGTTTATTGAAGTCCAATTCTGAAAACTGCTGCTGTAATTTCAATCGTAGTGATGCGTTATTTTCTAACTTATCTTTAACATCTAACAAGGCATCTACAACGGTGTTACCAGTAACATAGATGTATTCTGGGTTGTTATGTTCATCATACAAATTTTGCGCGGCAGCTTTAGTTGGAGAGAAGTGCAACTTGGTAATGACACTAGTTAGTTGTCTGTTAGCCTCTTCTGGCCAAGGTGAATAGAGACTATAGGTACGCAGCCCAGATTCAACGTGTCCTATCGGTATTTGTTGATAAAATGCTGCTTGTGCACCGCATAGTGTGGTCGATGTATCGCCGTGTACCAGTACTAAATCAGGCTTGCATTCTTGTAAAATAGGCTCAAGTGCCATTAGCATTCTAGAGCTAGCTTGGGTCAGGCTCTGATTGCTTTTCATGATATCTAAATCATAGTCGGGAACTATCTCAAATAGAGCCAACACCTTATCTAGCATTTCACGATGTTGGGCAGTCACACAAACGATGGATTGAATATCAGGATTGGCTTCTAAAGCTTTAACAACAGGCGCCATTTTAATCGCTTCAGGGCGTGTACCAAAAATACTAAGGACTTTTTTCATAGAAACACTTTTTTAGTTTTGTGAGAGTAAGAATGTCATGTAAGCCTTTAAAAGGTTTTGGGATATATAATTTTTCACTATCGATACAACTCAATAACAAACAGCATATTAGAGATAAAGTAAACGTTTATCAACCATTACATACCGCTTATCGGAGCCAATAAAACAAATTACTTTTAAAAACAACTAATTATGACGTATAGGTTTTGTACGCAGTTTTAAAGAAATTATAGCTATGGACGAAATCTTATATATGTCTTTAGACAGCCATCTCCAACATAGAAAATTTTGCTAGAATGAATACTTTCTATCAAATGTCCTTAAGCTCAATTATGTCCATACCTGCCGATACTAAATTCATGCCAAAACCTCTCACTATCCTCCATACTTCCGACTGGCATTTGGGGCGCAGGCTTTATGGACGCATGCGTTATGACGAATTTGAGTCGTTTTTGTGTTGGCTACAAGACACCATTAACACGCAGCAAGTGGATATATTGATCGTGGCTGGTGATATCTTTGACACCATGACCCCAAGCAATAGAGCTCAAGCGCTATATTATGAATTTTTAGGAAAAGTTTCAAAATCATGCTGTCAACATATTGTCATCGTCGCAGGCAACCACGATTCGCCGACATTTTTAGATGCACCAAGCAATATACTCAAGTTTTTAAACGTTCATGTTATCGGTACGGCTTGTGAAGACTTGAATGATGAAGTATTGGTGTTAGACGATACAAATGGAAACCCGCATTGTATTATTGCAGCTGTTCCCTATTTGCGTGATCGTGATGTCCGTAGTAGTAGTGCTGGCGAGTCGGCTGATAGCAAAGATGCCAATGTCATTAAAGGCATTCGTGCCCATTATGATGAAGTAGCTAGCATTGCCAAAGCCAAGCAGGCTCAATTAATCGAAGCAAACCAGCGTCACATTCCCATCATTGCTACAGGGCATCTATTTGCAGCCGGTGGCACCACTACTGAAGACGATGGTGTACGTGAGCTTTATGTCGGCTCACTCGGTAAGATTTCTGCTGACATGTTCGATGAAATTTTTGACTATGTGGCGCTTGGACATTTGCACGTGCCACAGCGTGTCGGTGGTCGTGAGAGCATTCGCTATTCAGGCTCGCCAATCGCGATGGGATTTGGCGAGGCTAAGCAACAAAAGCAAGTATTACTGGTACAGTTTGGTGCAGTAGCAAATGACATGAGCAGTCAAAAGTCAGCCTCAAACAATGCAATTGACAGCATTATTCCTCAGCTGACCAATACCGTTGCCCCGATCGAAAAATTTGCTAAGAAAGTAGCCAGTCAGACGACTGAATTTATGGATGACTTGTTTGGTTTTGACGAGCAATCAGCAAGTAATGAGATGACAAAAACTGCTGCTATAGAAAATATCCCTGATCAGCAAGATCAAAACAACCAATCAATGCCTAAAAATATCGATACTTCCAACAAAATACTGCACCGAGATGACTCTAATCAGATGCAAGTAGTATCACTACCTATTCCAAAGTTTCAACAACTGGCGCAAGTTTCAGGTGATTTGGAGTGCATCAATCAGGCTATAGATAAAGTCATTCAATCTCTTGACGCAACAGAGTCTGTATGGCTCGAAATTATTTATACGGGTGAGGAGATTATCAGCGAGTTACGTGAGCATATCCAAACGATGGTAGATAATTTGCCGTGCGAGGTGTTAAAAATCAAAAACACTCGTACCTATAATAAAGTACTAAATCAACAACAGATCTCTGAGACGCTACAAGATTTAAATGAGGAAGAAGTATTCGAGCGTTGCTTGATTGCTCATGATATTCCTGATGAGCAAAAATCATCCTTACGTGGCGCCTATGATCAAATCGTTTATAACTTACGTCACGAAGATACTCAGGCTGAATAGCATTATGTAATCATAAACGCTGTTGATAGAAACTAGCTAGAATAATAGCTTCATTTCTCATTATTGCCCTTTTTATTACTACCTATAAAAATAAGACCTTATCATGCGTCTAATCGAACTACGACTTAAAAACTTAAATTCTTTAAAAGGCGAATGGCACATTGACTTTAGTGATCCCGCTTTTCTTAATGAAGGCATCTTTGCCATTACTGGGCAAACGGGGGCTGGCAAGACGACCATATTGGATGCGATTTGCTTAGCACTCTATAGTCAGACGCCAAGACTGGGCGATATCACTGGTTCAACGAACGAGATAATGACCCAAGGTACAGGTGAATGCTCAGCAGAAGTCATTATCGAGATTGATTCTAAGCGTTATCAATGCTATTGGTATCAACATCGTGCCCACAAAAAAGCCAAGGGCAATTTATTGCCGATTAAGCATGAGATTAGTGAAGTCAAAACTGGCAAGATTTTAGAAGAAAAAAAGTCCAAAACTTCTGCCTATATACAAAACCTCATCGGCATGGATTTCAATCAATTTACGCGCTCCATCATGCTCGCACAGGGCAGTTTTGCCGCGTTTTTAAAGTCTGATATTGGCGATAGAGCCGCGATTTTAGAGAAAATAACAGGTACTGCTATTTATGCCAAAATATCGTTAAACGTTCATGAAAAAAAACGCTCTGAGGAAGACGTACTTGGCAAACTACAGGCAGGCGTGAATAGCTTGTCGTTATTAGGTATTGAAGACGAAAAGCTACTGGTAGCAGATTTAGAGCGCTTTAACCAACAGCAAAACACACAGCGCCAAACATTCAAAACCCTAAGTGAACAGCTACAGTGGCTGGATAGCGTTCAGCAGCTACAGAAAAATCTCTCGACCTATCAGGTCGAGTTTGCAACAGCGCAGCAAACGCAGCAAGCCTTTATGCCAGAAGCACAGCGCTTAAACATTGCTAATAAAGCTCTAGAGATTGACAGTCACTTCCGAGAGCTGAGCTACAACCGAAATTTGGTTAAGCAGTTAGAGGTTGAGCAGCAAGATTTGCTTAAGGAGATTCCAAAACAGCAAGCAGCGCTGGCACACGCCAATACCCATCTAAATAGCGCTAATGGGCTTGAAAAGCAAGCTACAGACAATCTGCAAGCCACTTTGCCTATTATTGCAAAGACACGCGAGTTGGATGCTGAGATAAAACAGCACTCTTATTCTTTAGCGAGCGATAATCAGCGTAAAGAGGTATCAGTTAGTAACACTCAACAATTAGGTCAAGATATAGCTGACCACAAGCAAGCAGAGCAAGATGTCAGAACTCAGCTTAGCAATGTAGAAAAGTACTTCCGCGATTACCAAGAGCTAAATGATCTTGATAAAGATATGGTGACCTTCGATAACAGCTGTCGTCAATTAATGGCGCTGTTGGAAGATAATGCCAATCTAACAGCGGATAAACTTGCTTATAGTAATCAAGCCCGCATGCTACAGACTGATTTTGATAGGTTATATAAGCAGCAAAACGCAGAGAAATTATTGATAACGCAGCAACGCGAGCAACTTGCCAGCGTACAACAGCAGCAAGCCACACTCATTCAAAACCAGCCCATTACTAATATGCGTAGCGAGCAAGAGCAAATCGATCAAATCAGCACCCAGATTGCGCAAGCCAACATAAAATTAGAGCAGCTGTCTGAGCGTACCAACCAAATTCAACACATCAATGTAACGTTACCCAAACTGAATCAAGAGCTTAAGACTTTAGAAGGTTTGATTGGCAGTCACAAGATAAATATTGAAGAGGTTAAGCTCAAAAAGCAAGATAGGCAAGAGCATCTACATCTACTACAAAAGGTCGCTAAGCTTGAAGATTATATAGTAGAGCTAGAGGATGGGTCGCCCTGCCCGCTTTGCGGCGCGCATGAGCATCCTTATGGTAAACATCATCCGTTATTAGACCCTAGTACCAAGAATAATAATACCGACGCCAATGACGATCAAAAACAGTCGTCCATAATAAAACAGACTAAGGCGCAATTAACTCAGCAGCATATAGCTGAATTAGAAACTGCTATTGATAATCTTGAGCAGATTTTATCTAAACATCATATCGACCATGCCACCAAAAAAGAAGCCATCAATAATCAACAGCAGCAGTTAGCGCCCTTACAGCAGCAATCTAAAATCTTACACGCTGATATTCAGTCTAACCTTTCCTCGCTATTTAACACTGAAAATAGTTATTCGGAATCGACTGTGGCAATTATCGATCCACTTGCGCAGATTAACAACGATACTGATATTCATATTGATCAGGGCTTATCCTTATTAAGCATCATCAAACACAAACTGACTGAGCATAAACAGTCTCTTAAAACGATAGTCGTCGAATATGACAACCTAGCTGAAAGTGCTGCAACGCTCAGTATTGCCATCGAAGCCGATGAAAAGCAGCAACAGCTACTTAGTCGCGCCATTAATAATCTGACGACTGATATCAAGCTAAATGCTCAAAAAATTGAAAGTGTCGAAGATAAGATTGCCACTAATTTTTCTGTACTCATACCCATGATGACCAATATTTCATCTTTGGTGAGTAAATACCCAACGGCTAAATACGAGAATCATTTAACGATAGCGCTCAAAGCGACTGACGTTCAAGGCGCACTGCAGCAACTCATTGAAAGCACTCATAAGCAAACAGTATTAGCAAGCGCAGATTATGACCATCATATTGAAAGACTGCGTCAACAGCGCAGCGCTTTAAACCAGCTAAAACGACAATTTAATGAGCAGAAAAACAGCCAACAGCAGCTAACTAATACATTAAGCATTTTGACCGCGCAGATTGAAACCAAGCAAGCACAGCTTAGCAATGATGAAATAGCGCTCAAAGAGTTAGAGAACTTAGTTGCTCATAAAACCAATGCTATCGAACAATTAAAGAAAGCTAGAAAAGCGCTATTCGCAGATAAAGATACAGACTATGAAGAAAACCAGTTACGCAGCGCTGCTGATGAGGCTAAAGCCAAACAAATCATAGCGCAAAGACAGCTAGATTCTATACAGCAGTCTTTAGAGCAATTAAAGAGCAGAGAGCAACAGCTAGCCACAGAGCGACAGTCGGCGACTACTACCGTAAATACACAGGACAGCATTTTTACTAACTTACTCATAGAGTCAAAGTTCGTCGATGAAGCAGATTTTTTGAATGCGCGTCTGCCTAAAGAAGAGCGTGAGGCATTACATATACGTAAACTAGCGATTGATAATGCCCTACAACAGGCTAAGTTGCAGTTAGACAATACCCAGCAAGCATTAGAGCAAAAACTTGCTACGCCTATGACAGATGAAGACCGAGAAACACTTGCTGGCAAGTATCATCAAATACAGACGGATATCGATGAGTTAAGCCAAAAAATCGGTGCGATTGACCAA
>NZ_DKHR01000020.1:0-37443 GCF_002453835.1 Psychrobacter sp. UBA6739 | reverse complement strand
GCTCATTGGTTCCGCTGATGGCAAAAAATATCGTACCTTTGCGCAAGGCTTAACGTTTGAAGTCATGATTAGCCATGCTAATACGCAATTGCAAAAAATGAGTGACCGCTATTTGCTCATTCATGATGACAGTAATCCGCTGGAGCTTAATGTGATTGATAACTATCAAGGCGGTGATATTCGCAGTACCAAAAACCTATCGGGCGGCGAAGGATTTATTATCAGCTTGGCACTCGCCCTTGGGCTATCACAGATGGCGAGTCACAACATTCGCGTGGATTCACTGTTTTTGGATGAAGGGTTTGGTACGCTTGATGAAGAGTCGCTTGATATTGCGCTCGATACTTTAACGAGCTTACAACAAGAAGGTAAGCTTATTGGTATTATCTCTCACGTACAGGCGTTAAAAGATCGCATCTTGACTCAAATCAAGGTTGAAAAAATCTCGGGTGGTTTCAGTCAAATCAGTGGTCAAGGCTGTCGCCGAGTGGTCAATATTACTAATGAAAAAGCCTCGTAAGTTAAAGCGGTCATCAAGAGTCGAGCTTGCATCACGCAGTTGATTACTTTTTACGCTTATTACGCTTAGACAGACAATAAAAAACCACCGTTATTAATTAACGGTGGTTTTTTTGAAAAGACCTTTATCTTGTTGTTTATTGAATGGCTACTTAGTTAGTTTAGTTACTTAGTGACTAAACCGCTTAGCTCACTCATCAATACTGACAACGTTGAAAGACCAATTTGACCATTTTCATCATTGCTATGCAGATTATCTAACTTGCTCATCTCTGTGGTGACAGACTCCAGATGATCTAAGTGGCGTGAACGCCATTCACCAAATGCTTGCTTGGCATCTGGTTTAGATAATATGGCATCCATCAGTAGACGTAGACTACGTGACAGCTCATTCATCAACGCATGGCGTGCGCGGCGATCCCAGTAGTCTTGCTGTGGTAAAGTGGCAATGTTGTCCATCATCCAATCTAACTGCAAGACGTGATAGGCATCAAAGTACAACGTTGCAATCTCATCAACAGGACGCTCATATTGCTCAGCGAGCAGTGCGGCATCAAGTGCATCAACATGATAAGGCAGCATCGCAAACAACGCAGCATCACTATTAGACAGATCATCCTGCATCAGGCTAGTGGTGTCTTCTTGCAAGTATTCTGCAAATTGTTGCTCAATAAAGCCGCCTGATTTGGTTAATTTCTCAACACTATCACTAAAGCGACTGATCATGTCAGCAACTTGCAATTCTTGACCAAAGGCATTGATAAACCAAACAACACCTTGCTCAAGCGCATCACGCAAACGCAGCTCAAGAGTTAGCAGTAATGTAGCATCGACTTGATTGTCCAGTGCTTCAAGGGTGTTCCAAGCTTTTGACACATTGAAGACATCACGGCTAATCGCATAACCACGTACGATGGTCGCCAGCGATTGATCTGTTTCCTCATAAAGACGGAACAGTGCTTCAATACCCAAACGATTGACCACACTATTGGTCAAATAGGTGCTGATAATCTCACGATGTAAGCGGTGTTCAGTCATCTCATCAAAGAACCGCGTCGCCAGCTCATCAGGGAAATACTTGCGCAGCTCATTGATAAAATACGCATCATCTGGCAAGTCTGATGATAATAAGTTGTCATACACCCACATTTTGCCATAAGCCATGACAACTGCCAGCTCAGGGTTGGTCAAGCCAGTATCTGCTTTTTGACGTTTGGCAATTTCTTCATCTGATGGCAGATATTCAATTGCCCGATCAAGACGCCCTTCGCCTTCTAACATCTGAATAAAACGCTGATGATCGCTTAAGTTAGCCGCCGCACGAATGTGGCTAAGCTCAATGGCTTGTGGTTGAAGGTAATTTTGACGCAATACCAGCTCTGCCACGCTATCAGTCATGCTTTCAAGCAACTCATTACGCTGCTTTAAGGTCATGTCGCCTTGCTCGACTACTTTACCAAGTAGAATTTTGATATTTACTTCATGATCTGAGCAGTTTACGCCGCCTGAGTTATCGATAGCGTCGGTATAAATGCGCCCGCCCGTTTGTGCATATTCGATACGTCCTTGCTGGGTAAAGCCTAAGTTACCACCTTCACCAACGATAGCCGTACGTAGCTCATTGCCGTTGACCCGTACTGCGTCATTGGCACGGTCGCCGACATCAGCATGACTCTCATTCACGCTTTTCACATAAGTACCGATACCGCCATTCCAAATAAGGTCAACAGGCGATTTTAACAACGCACTGATTAACTCATTGGGTGCCATGCTATCTTCAGTGATATCAAAACGCTGTTTCATCTCAGCACTGAGCGTGATGCTCTTATCTTGGCGGGAGAAAACGCCACCTCCTTGGCTAATAAGCGACTTTTCATAGTCATCCCATGTCGAACGCGGCATGTCAAATAAGCGGGCACGTTCTGCGTGTGAAGCAGCAGCATCTGGATTCGGATCAATAAAGATATGTAGATGGTTAAATGCGGCGACCAGCTGGGTATGGGTTGATAGCAGCATACCATTGCCGAATACGTCACCACTCATATCGCCAATACCAACCACGGTAAAGTTATCACGGTTTTGAATGTCCATACCGCGCATACGGAAGTGGCGTTTGACCGACTCCCAACCACCGCGTGCAGTGATACCCATGGCTTTGTGATCGTAACCAACTGAGCCGCCTGAAGCAAAGGCATCGTCGAGCCAGAAATCGTATTCAGCAGACAAGGCATTGGCAATATCAGAGAAGCTGGCCGTTCCTTTATCAGCCGCGACCACTAAGTACGGATCATCTTCATCATGACGCACGGTGTTGGCTGGCGGGACAATTTTGCCATCAACGATATTATCCGTCACATCAAGCATGCCGCGTAGGAATGCTTGATAACAAGCAATGCCTTCGGCTTGAAATACGTCGCGACCATCTGCCATGGTTTTGGTTTTGACGATAAAACCGCCTTTTGAACCAACAGGAACGATTACGGCGTTTTTGACCATCTGTGCTTTGACCAAACCAAGTACTTCGGTGCGGAAATCTTCCATACGATCCGACCAACGCAGACCACCACGAGCCACTTTACCACCGCGCAAATGCACGGCTTCAACACGCGGCGAATACACGAATATCTCAAACATCGGTTTTGGTTTTGGCAGGTTAGGAATATCCGCTGCCAAAAACTTAAACGATAAACGATCTTTACGCTGACCATCGCTATCGGTTTGATAGAAATTGGTGCGTACCATGGCGTTAATTAAATCTAAGTACCAACGTAAGATACGGTCTTCATCCAAGCTATCCACACCTGCCAATGCAGCCGTGATTTGCTGTTGAATCTGCGCGGTTTTTTCTGTGCGTTCATCTTCACTGTACTTAGGGTTCATACGGGCATCAAACAGACTACCGAGCGCCACGCTAATGTCGCTATTTTTTACTACCGTTTGCTGAATATACGTACTAGAGAATGGTGCTTTCGCTTGCATCATATAACGTGACAATGCTCGTAGTACCACCACATCATAAGTATCTAAGTTGGTCGTTAATACCAATTCGTTAAAGGAGTCACTCTCGACATGTCCCGCCCAAATCTGCTTGAGACTGTCTTCAAACTGACCACGCACCACTTGCATGTTGACAGTATCGACATGCTCCAGTGTTAGCTCATACTCTTGCATCCAAATGGGCTGCTCAGGCAGATCAAACTCATAGGTTTGTGCTGAAATGACAGACACACCAAAGTTTTCAAGGATTGGCAGGACTTTGGACAAAATGACAGGCTGTTCACGACCATACAGTTTTAGGTGTAATTGATTGCTTGCATCGCCGGTTGATTGGTATAAATGCCAAATCATCGGCTGTTCTGCTGTCAATACAGCCAAACGCTTGGTGTCTTCAACCGCAGTACGGGCATCAAAACGCTCTTGATAAGCGGCAGGGATATAATTCAAAAAGCGACGGTTTAAAGCATTGGCTTGTTGTTCACCGACATTATCCAGCAGCATTTTTTGATAGCTGTCGCTCCATGATTGCATTAAAGCAGATAGTTTTGCTTCAAGTGCAGCAGTATCGACGTCTTTCACTTGACCTGGCACTGTACGTACATGGACATGCACACGTGCGTGAGCTGATTCATTGAATTCTGTGGTAAACCCTGATGATGTGCCACCGTAGGCTTCTTTTAGGACGTTCTGTACTTTGATACGTAGCTCGGTGTTGAACTTGTCGCGCGGGATATAGACCAAACATGAGACAAAGCGCTGATAATGATCCACACGGCTGAATAGGCGCAGGCTCTTTTTATCTTGCAACTGGCTGATACCAGAAACGATAGGATATAGCTCTTCAACGCTGGCTTGAAAGAGGTCGTCACGCGGTAAGGTGTTAATCACATGCATCATTTTATGGTGCGCATGACCGTCACGAGGCAGTTCTGCCATCGCCATAATCTTATTGGCTTTGTCACGTAATAGCGGAATTTGCTGTACCGTTAGTTGATACGCTTGTGAGGTCAATAGACCAATAAATCGATATTCACCAACCAGCTTACCACTATCATCAAATTTATGAATACCCAAAAAGTCCATATATACGGGACGATGCACAGGCGATACACGGCTTGATTTGGACAACATCAATACGCGCGGTTCAGTCAATAGCTGCTTTAATACTTTTGGCAATTGGCTAAAACTTTCTGACAGTTTATCTTCTTCAGCACCGCGTAATAGACCAAGACCGCTATTACCAATGGCGAATAAATCTAAATCAGCAGGTTCAGCATTCACTTCGACAGCCTGACCGCCTTCCAAACGGTATTCACGATAACCCAAGAATATAAAATGATCGTCTAATATCCAATCTAAAAATGCTTGTATCTCTTGCTGCGAGTAAAAAACTTCTGGCAGTGGCTTGTTTGATAGCTCAGCTTTGATATCCGTCAACTGCGCACGCATCTGCTTCCAATCGCCAACGACTGTATCTAGCGTATCAATTTTTGCCAATAACATTTGCTGTAATGCAGCCAGATCTTCATCATCTTGATAGGCAATTTCACAATGAATCAAAGACAAATGAGAGGTCGCGCTTTCATGTGCGCCTTCGACATGAGTAATATGACCATTATCATCACGTGCAACACTGACAATGATGTTATAAGTACGATGAACATCGATACCTTCAGACTCAAGACTCATCAAAATCGTATCGACTAAAAACGGTCTGTCATAGGCAACAATTTGAATAACCGTATGTGAGCTATGAAAATGCTGCTCTTCTGCTTTGGGGTTCAGCACCTTCAGTTGTGGCTTGCTGCCATCATAGGCTTGGAGCAACGTAAAATGATGTAATGCCATGCCCGCTAGGTCAGCATTACTGATAGTCTCAGCTGCCTCTGCGTGCAATGGCTGATAATAGCTATGAATAAAATGATCAAATAACGATTTGTCTTTTTGTACATAACTGGTAGCAATATCGCTTATCTGGCTGATGCGCTCTTTTGCGATACTGAGGGAGTTTGGCATGTCCTTCATCCTTTTTTATAGATTTGATTTATCATTTATTTAAGTTTATTGATTCGTAATAACTAATGGCAGCGCATAAATATGTGAAACATTATTAGTGCTGCGGAGCAGTATATCCATTTACGCAATTTATTCTGTTTTTTCTTGATATTTTAAGTTTCTCTCCTTTTTTCACCCTTATTTTTAGGAATATGTCGCAATTGGGATTTAATGCCATTAATTTAGTGAAGTGTAACGTACATAGCGCGCCAGCTAAAGCGTACAACATCATTTCATGAATCAGCAACATGTCGATAACATTTGCTCATGAGACAGGTTTTTCCGTTTATTGATGATTAATTGCTGGCAAGTGGATACTCATGGCAATCGGTACGACTTTTTTGTTAGAATATGCCAGTATATTTGAGAGTGTGTGGCTAACTCATAATTAACTTTAATGCTAAGGGCAAGACGTATGATGAATATTTTGGTGATTGGTTCAGGTGGTCGCGAACACGCGCTAGCATGGCAATGTGCAAAAGACGATAAGGTCAATAATGTCTATGTCGCGCCTGGTAATGCTGGTACAGCGCTTGAACCTAAATGCCAAAACGTTGTCCTAGTATCGACAGACGAGAACGCTAGTGAGCATAGTGCAATCATCGATTTTTGCCAAAATAATGCCATTGATATGGTCATTGTTGGACCAGAAGCGCCTTTGGTCACTGGTATCGTTGATGCTTGCCGCGATGCTGGGATTCAAGCGTGGGGACCAACAGCATACTGTGCGCAGTTAGAAGGCTCCAAAACCTTTGCCAAAGAATTCATGGAACAAAACAATATCCCCACCGCAGCCTATAAAGGCTTCACCGAAGCGGTGGCAGCCAAAGCTTATATCGATGAACAAGGTGCACCCATCGTTATCAAAGCTGATGGCCTTGCCGCTGGTAAAGGTGTCATCGTTGCAGAAACTATCGAACAGGCATATGAGGCCATCGATGATATGCTTGCGGACAATAAGTTTGGTGATGCAGGCAGCCGCGTGGTGATTGAGCAGTTTTTGCAAGGTGAAGAAGCCAGCTTTATCTGCATGATTGATGGTAAAAATATCTTGCCAATGGCAACGAGCCAAGACCATAAACGGGCTTTTGAAGGCGATACAGGTCCGAACACAGGCGGTATGGGAGCATACTCTCCTGCGCCAGTGGTCACTCAAGATGTCCATGAAAAAGTCATGACCCAAGTCATTCAACCAGTGGTTGATGCAATGAATAATGCTGGTCACCCTTATACAGGATTTTTATATGCAGGCCTCATGATTGATGAAGCAGGTGACCCTTATGTGATCGAATTTAACTGCCGTTTTGGTGATCCAGAAACTCAGCCTATCCTGATGCGTTTACAATCATCAATGGTAGATTTGGTGGCACAAGGTCTAGCAGGACAGTTGCCTAGTGATGCTCAATGGGATAGTCGCCCTGCCCTCGGTATCGTCATTGCTTCAAAAGGCTATCCTGAAACATCATCAAAAGGTGATGTGATTGCTGGCTTGCCAGAACTAGATGATAATAATGACAACGCTGTCAAAGTCTTCCATGCTGGCACTGCTTTTTCTGACAGCGATGCCATAGACCGTGAAAAAGAAGTGGTGACGAATGGCGGACGTGTACTATGCGTGACTGCTCTTGCAGATAGTATTTCAGACGCTCAGCAAGCCGCACTTGCGGTAACAGGTGCGATTAGTTTCGATGGTGCACAGTATCGCCGTGATATTGGGCATCATGCCATTGCTCGTGAAAACAGTTAAAAATCAATATTACTCAGGCGAGGGCTGTTCGCAGTTTCAGTCTGATATACCAAATTACTTTTAGTTTTTATGATTTGACCTAGCATCATGCTAGGTCTTATTTTTTGATATTATTTTTTACGAAATTATAATCTGCAAATATATACTGCGGCTTACAAAGTAACTGCTATTGGCAAGCTTAGGCTCATCAACCAAATGTGCTTTATATGATACAATTTTGTACCCGTACATCGCATCTCCCTTGTATTGTAGGTTTTGAACCCACAAATCAATACCAACTGGATGAATGATTATATTTATGGCAAATGATACGTCTAAACCTTCTAGCACCAAGCAATCCATCGATAACTTAAAAACCTCAGGGTTTGATAGACGAATGTCGATTGCTAAAACTTCCTTAAATATTGGTCGCCGCTGGGCGGGTAATAGTGTGTCTGGCATTTTCTTAAATAAAGAAGCTCGCACAGCACGCAACCAAGTATTTATGGAAGCCCAAGCAAACTACCTCGCAGAAGAGCTAGGTAAGCTAAAAGGTTCAGTCGTCAAAATTGGTCAAATGCTAGCGATTTATGGTGAACATATTTTGCCACCAGAAATCACCCGTGCCTTGCAAACGCTCAATGACGATACCGCTACGCTATCATGGCCAACCATGCAACAAACGCTGCAGCAATTATTGGGTGAAAAACTACATGAATTAGATGTCGATACGGTTCCTATAGGTACTGCGTCGCTCGCTCAAGTTCATCGAGCCACCGTGATTGCAACTGGCGAGCAAGTTGTATTAAAAATTCAGTATCCGGGTGTTGCTGATGCGATCAACTCGGATCTTGCTTTATTTAAGCAACTATTAAGAGTGAGTAATATCGTTCCGCAGACCCGTTCGCTCGATGCTTGGTTCGAAGAAATACGTGACCTACTCCATCATGAAGTGGACTATGAAGCTGAAGCCGCGACGACAGAACGGTTTTATGACCGTCTGAGTAATGATCCGCGTTACATAGTGCCCAAGATTAATCGCACTTATTCCAAAAAACGCCTACTCTGTATGTCTTATGAGCCAGGTATTACCGTAGTTTCTGAGGCATTACAATTATTACCTCATGAGCGTCGTAACGCTATTGGTCAGGCAGCCATCGAAATCATGATGCAAGAGATTTTTGTGTGGGGTGAAATGCAGACAGACCCCAACTTTGGTAATTATTTGGTTCGTGTCAGTGAAAATGAAGGCGATATCGATAAATTAGTATTGTTAGATTTTGGTGCTATTCGTCAATTTGATAACAACCTTTTGACCATTGCGCATGGCTTACTAAAAGCGGGTTACCGCCATGACCATCAGGCGATGATGCTTGCGATGACGGGTTATGACTTCTTTGATAGTATGAGTGATAAAGTACGCTCTGATATGGCGTCACTATTTTTATTGGCAACCGAACCGTTTAGTGATCCGGCGACCAATCCTGATATTCCTAGCGATTGTTTAGATAAGGACGACCGTTATATTTGGGCGAATAGCAAACTTCACTCTCGCCTTTCAACACAAGCCACAAAAGCAATGCAGTCTTTTGAGTTTAACTTGCCACCAAAAGAATTTATGTTTATTAGTCGAAAATTTATTGGTGCTTATACCTTTTTGACGGTGCTTGACGCTTATACTGATTCGGATACTTTAGTAAAACCTTATTTATAGTCTTGATTGAAGCAAATTTTCTTTAATAGTAAATAATTTTTGAACCGCCTTTTTGTGGCGGTTTTGTTTTTTATCATTTTTCTTACTTAGGCTATTTCATATATTACAAATTAGCATTTATTATCGGCAAGATTGGTTTTGATTTATTACTTAGGCTATTTAACTTGATTCACAATATCCGCCTGCCACTCATCAAACCTAGTTTTATAACCTTCCGGCTTACGCATATTAAGCTCCCAGCATACCTCTCCACGGGCTAAATATTTTATTTCAAAATGCGTGCGCTGACTGTCATCAGCGACTTGATAGCGCTCATTAGGCAACGACCATATCTCCGTTGCTTGCTGCTCTGCATTATTGATATAGACTTCGATGTTGGTTACTAGTACCACCTCTCCACCTACTTGCAAGCGTGACAATAGAAACTCGAAGAAAGGCATGTTTAGCCATTGCTGGTTGGGATTATGCTGTTCAGGATTGGGGTACAGTATGAAGATTTGACTGACACTATTGGGTTTAATGGCATGCACAATCCATGCGATCGCATCAGCATGAATGGCAGTTAAATTCGGTGAATCTTGTAGCACTGCCAGTTTGGCAAAAGCGTCAAACTTATTGCGTGTACGTTCAATTGCAATCAGATGCTTATCGGTATTTTTTGCGGCGAAACCAAGCGCATGCTTACCCTTCCCTGCACCAATTTCTAATATTAAAGGGACAGTGCCTTTATTGTCGTGAATGATATTTGGCATAATAAAATCACGTGGTGCTGAAAGCTTTTCTGGTTGAAATGCTCGCTGTTGCTGATGTGTAAGCTCAATATTGTCGGTCATCTACTATCCTTAAAGTATTTGTCTTTTACCATTATTCAGGCGCATGCTATTATATAGCCAATCCACTTCAATAGTAATATGGCGACAGCGAGTAACGCGCTATCGTAGTCTATCAAGCGCATACGAGATAAAAATAGATGCAATTACCGACTGCCGCTCGCTAATGATGTTAATCATACAAATAAATTGAGGATACTCTCACCCTTATCATGACTGAATCTACCCCCAATACTTCTCCTAAAACCTATCCTTGCCCACGTTGTGGCACTAAAACAGCATGGCAATACAATAAGTACAAACCGTTTTGTAGCAGTCAATGCAAACTTATCGACTTAGGTGCATGGGCAAATGAAGACTATACCTTACCTGCAGAAACCACGCCTTTTTCTGACGAGCTATAATTAACACCTTCTCTTTTAACTAATTTATCATCTTAAGGATGTTTTATATGTCTGCTACTTATCTGATGCCCACTTATAACCGCCAGCCAATCAGCTTCACACGCGGTTCAGGCAGCTGGCTATATACCAAAGATGACACGCCTTATTTAGATGCGCTGACTGGTATTGCCGTATGCGGTCTAGGGCATTGCCACCCGCAAGTGACTGACGCCATTCAGCAGCAAGCAGCGACTTTAGTACATACCAGTAATTTATTCGGTATTGACTGGCAAGAGCGTGCGGGTGAAGTGCTATGTACAGCCGCCCAAATGGACAGTGTGTTTTTTGCCAATAGTGGTGCTGAAGCAAACGAGGCGGCGCTCAAATTGGCGCGTCTATATGCCTATCAGCAAGGTTTTAAACGCCCAAAAGTCATCGTTATGGAGCAGTCATTCCATGGTCGTACCTTATTATCATTGTCAGCCACCGCCAACCCAAAAGCCCGTGAAGGGTTTTACACATTAGATGATGACTTTATCCGTGTACCATTTGGCGATATTGCCGCGATTAAGCAAGCCGCGCAAGATCATGATGAAATTTGCGCCATCTTTGTAGAGCCTATTCAAGGCGAAGGGGGTTTAAATACTGCTGCCAACGGATTTACGTATCTTGAAGAATTACAAGCAGAGTGTGAAGCCCATAACTGGTTATTTATGCTAGATGAAGTGCAAACAGGTAATGGCCGTACGGGTAAATACTTCGCTTATCAACATAGTAATGCGCGTCCTGATGTATTGACGACAGCTAAGGGCTTGGGTAACGGTTTTCCAGTAGGCGCATGTATGGTACGTGGCCGCGCTAATGGTCTGTTTGGTGCTGGTAGTCATGGCTCTACTTATGGTGGTACGCCGCTAGCCAGTCGTGTGGTACATAGCGTATATGACGTATTGGCTAACAGTGATATCATGACCAATGCCGTGACCGAAGGGCTGTTTATTCGAGAGACGCTGGTCGATACACTAGGACAATATGGCGTCAGCAGTCGTGGTGCAGGTATGATGATTGGTATCGCTTTGCCTGAAGACATGGACTGTAGTCAGTTGGTTGAGCGTGCGCGTGATGAACAAAAGCTAATCATCAATGTCACTGGTGGGCATGTTGTGCGCTTGCTACCGCCGCTTAATATGAGCCGCGATGAGAGCACACAACTGGCTGAGCGTTTGATTGACTTGCTAAAACCATCATTTTAGATAATTGGTTACATTAAACGCTAACACTAAAAAAGCCTATAGATAATATGTCTATAGGCTTTTTGCTTTTGGAGGCTTTAAACTACTCTCTACGGTGCATTATTCAAACGTCATCTAATTGGCGTGAAAGTACTTTTTTAACACCTCTAAACAGCGAGTGATTTTGGCTGGCTGTTGATCACGGTTTAAGGTGACGGCATATAGTACAAAACTTGGTAATTGATAACCGGTCAACACTTCGACCAAATCACCATTTTCAAGCTCTTTTTTGATGTCCATTTCCATCATTCTAACCAAGCCATGACCTTCTTTTGCCAAGGTGGTCGCCATAAAGACATTATTGGTATAAATGCGTGAATTCATTTTCGTGCGCGTCTTCTTACCCGTTTCTGTCTGAATGAGATCAATTTGATTGGCATCTTTCATGATTTCAATACAAATCAGCTGATGGTCAGCCAAATCTTTAGGCGTCTGCAGTTTGGTATGTTGGCGTAGATACTGCGGTGAAGCAACCAACATTTGGCGCACATCGGTCAATGGATGACTGCTGAGGCTCGAGTCATTAATCGATGGACTCATACGAATCGCAATATCGATCCGCTCATCAATCATGTCAATATAGTGGTTGTCTGCCAGGTAGGTAATGCTAAGATCATCATGTGCCGCCATCCACGTAGAGAGTGCCGGCAAGATGTGATTAACACCAAGCTCTGGTGTTGTCGCCACTCGTAAACTTCCTGCCAACTCATCACGCAACTGATTGACCTTAATCCGGCCTTGTTCAGCAGCACTTACCACATCCTTTGCGGCTTCATAAAAGCTTTCGCCAGCTTCTGTTAAGCTCAGCTTACGAGTTGAGCGGTGTAATAGCACGACGCCCAGCTCATTTTCTAATGAGCGAATTTGCTGGCTGACTGCACTGGTTGTAATGCCAAGCTCACGTGCTGAGCCACTAAAAGAGCCATGTCCAACCACACTGGCGAACACAGCCATACCGCGTAAATTATCCAACATATTCTCACCTAAACTTCATTTCAGTTTTTAATATAACTTAACCATTATAACGAATCTTAATTTATCTTATCGTTATTAAATATTTCTCTCTTGTTTAAAAAAGCCCATTTAATCTGCAATAAAAACAAAAATATCAAGGCGATAGTACAACATCGCCTTGATATTTTATATGAAAGTTGTCTTTAATAACTATATAGACTTTTAAATAATTTTAACAACAGTTTTTCTGACTGTTTAATACAACTGAACCTTACCCATTTTTCCTTCACCGCGCTCATTCAAATACTGCATCACAGGCGTAGCAAGCAGTCTTGCTTCTGCAACCGTTTTGGCTTGCACCAAGCGCTTTTGTTGGCGACGCTCAGGCGTCTTATCCTCTGCTTGCATGACGCTGCCATCGATTTGTAAGTCAATTTCTGCTTGGGTGAACTGCTGTTGCAGTTTAGCCGCTAATTGCTGAAAAGTGGTTTGTAAATGCCGACTATCTACACTTGTTATAAATATTGCCTTGCCATCGCATAAGCCCGTCATCATGCCTTGACGCGCAAGTGCTAATTCGTCTTGAGCCAATATCTCCGCTTCACGAGCCGTTTGTAGCCAATAATCCCATTTTTCTGGTGTCCACTCACCTAGTAGTTCTTGCGGTAAGCAACGCAACAAAGTACGAGGATCATCAAGTTGCCTTGTTAACTGAGAATTATTTGCATCAGGCTCAACAACGGGTTCAGGCTCAACAACGGGTTCAGGCTCAACAACGGGTTCAGGCTCAACAACGGGTTCAGGGCTAGTAACTAATACATCATGATTTTGCTCATCATTTTG
Organism: Psychrobacter sp. UBA6739; assembly: GCF_002453835.1. Classification (NCBI taxonomy): domain Bacteria; kingdom Pseudomonadati; phylum Pseudomonadota; class Gammaproteobacteria; order Moraxellales; family Moraxellaceae; genus Psychrobacter; species Psychrobacter sp. UBA6739. Next base: position 24,133 of record NZ_DKHR01000020.1, on the reverse strand, counting down.
AGCCAAACTTGGCTCAAAATTGTTATAGGTTTTGACTTGTAAATCATCATTATCTCGTGCTTGATAATCAACGCCATAAGACTGTAATGGCGGTGCAGAAGCCGATTGGCTATTCGATGACTGTGTAGAAGGTGTAGATGCCCCATCTTCTATAGTTGGTACTTCAGGTGATAAAGAGCCAGCATAAGTATGATTTAATATCTCATCGACTGGCAACGGACGAAATGCCAGCAGACGTAAAATGCACATTTCCAGCGCTTGCATCGGTGTGCTCGCAAGCTTAACACCTTCACGTGCTTGCACGACAATCTCATAATACAGTTGCAGAACATCTGGACTCATATGCTGCGCAAGCGTGTTAATATCTTGCGCCTGTGCCTCATTTACATTTAATGCCACTTCAGGCAACAGCTGAGTCAACGCCAATTGATGCAATAATTCAGTAAGACCATCAAACATACTCGTCGCATCAACCATTTGCGCGCGCATTTGTTCTATATGAGCCGCGACAGCAGATTTGTCATGGTTATAGATGTCAGTAATTAAACTGACTAGATTAGCCGCATCAATTAAACCAAGCATGGCGTTTACAGTGACATCATCGAGCGCACCTTGACCAAAAGCAATGGCCTGATCGGTCAATGACAACGCATCACGTACCGAGCCTTTGGCGGCGCTAGCCAATTGCCAGAGTGCAGGCTGCGTATAACCCACCTGCTCTTGGGTAAGAACATTTGCCAAATGCTCGCTGAGTAACGTTTGCGGCAATGGACGCAACACAAACTGCAAACAGCGCGAAATAATGGTAATCGGCAATTTTTGCGGATCAGTCGTGGCAAGTAAGAACTTTACATGCTCAGGGGGCTCTTCCAAAGTTTTAAGAAGCGCATTAAAACTGTGTGTGGACAACATATGTACTTCATCAATCAGGTATACTTTATAACGCCCCTGACTTGGCGCATACGGCACATTATCCAGCAATTCACGTGTGTCTTCTACTTTGGTGCGGGATGCCGCATCAATCTCGATAAGATCGATAAATCGCCCTTGATCGATTGCCACGCAGTTATCACACACACCGCAAGGCGTACTAGTAATACCCGTATCGCAGTTCAAACATTTAGATAGGATACGCGCAATCGTGGTCTTACCCACACCACGTGTGCCGGTAAAGAGATAAGCATGATGCAGGCGATTATAATCAATCGCATTAATCAATGCTTGAGAAACATGCGTTTGCCCAATCAACTCGTGAAAGTTTTTGGGACGGTATTTGCGCGCTAAAACTTGATATTGCTGCGTCATAATAAATGCCAATGTGAATAATACAAATATAGATGGGGTGTCAAACCAGTAGGCTATATTAGGTTTAGATTATAACTGCGCTTGAAGTTGTGCTAAACGTTCATATAAGCGCTGAGTATTGGCGTCAATCACTGAGCCTTTTTGATAAAAGGCATCCAAATGCACCTCTGTATTGACGCTATCATCACAAGGTCTAAACTCTACGCCAATCAAAAACAAATCATCCATCACTGGATCCTGCATTTGAGCATTGAGCTCCAACAACAAGTCTTGTTGAGACGTGCGAACCTTATCAGCACTCAGCGAACTATTATCATCTTGCGCATAGAAAACCATCAGATAATGGCGTCCAAACACGTGATAAGAGTGCTCATGACAAACATAACCATTCCAGCGAGAGTCTTGATCCATCGTTTTGTAAGCTAAGATTTTTTCAACCAAACAAGCATAAGTGTACATTGACTCATCGACCAAAATATCGACTGGCTCTTTTGGTAGGGGTTGACCTGCCTCATAATAATGTTTGATCAAACTATTAAACAGCTTGTACCACATCCGAGTATTTTTCTGAATCTCAGCCATGAGTGCTTTGGCAAAGACTGCCTGATCTGGTTCTGTAGCTTTGAGCAAGCGTTGCTCAATCTGATCGATCAACTGATTATCAATCAATTGCTCTTGCACCCTAATCGCTCTTTGATGAAAGTCAGGCGACTGTAAAAACTGGGTAAGTAATGTCGACTCGTCTTGGAATGACTCAAACCCTGTCAGCTGGCTGCGATGAAAGTCTAAAAATGCGGACAAATCGCTTGGCGTAACCAATTGGCTGATGATATCGACAAAGTTTTGATGGCTAAATACCTGTAAAACACTCTGCTCATCATCCAGATCTAAAACACAGTCTTCAGCAAAAAACTGACTACCATATTCATAATCAACCGTATGCGAGGATGCTTGTGGTTTATCATCTTGATGTGTAACAGACAGTGACGTCAAACCAATGAAATAAACATCCTTACCAGCTGTCGAGGTATTACTTTCTGCCATCGACTTATCGTTTTTTAGATAAAGCTGAGCATGACGCTTGATTAGTTGGTTGACGACTTCTTTTCTCCACTCACGAACTTGAGCACTGTCTACTTTTTGCCTACTCGCTTGCATCACTACATCATTTACGATCAAATAAATGATAGCGCCAGAAAACTCAAAAACAAAATCATAACCTTGAAACTGCTCAGGATTGGTTGTTTTATCTGCTGATAACTCATACAAAGATAAGAAGCTTCGTTGAATCATCTGTTGCCAAAGTGAGGGTAACGCGTGCTGAGTATCCATGATGTCCCTATAAATGAGGCCTCATAAAGAATCTGGGACCATTCCATTGAAAGCAAAAGAGCTTTCTTATGTTCAGTTTAGTCCTAGCATGGATTTATGGCAAGTAAACCAGTTCTAGCTTTCTAACTTGCGGCGCATATGCGGGAACAAAATCACATCACGAATACTGGCAGAATCAGTAAACAACATCACTAAACGGTCAATACCGATACCTTCACCTGCGGTTGGTGGTAAGCCATAAGACAGCGCTTCGATGTACTCTTCATCAAAATGCATCGCTTCATCATCGCCAGCGTCTTTTTCAGCGACTTGTCCACGGAAGCGTTCTGCCTGATCAGCAGGATCATTAAGCTCGCTAAAGCCGTTTGCCAGTTCACGACCACCGATGAATAGCTCAAAACGATCGGTGATTTCAGGATTGTCATCACTACGGCGTGCCAGTGGTGAAGTTTCCGCTGGATATTCAGTGATGAACGTTGGCTGACGCAATTGGTGTTCAGCGGTTTCTTCAAAGATAATGGTCTGTAGTTTGCCCACACCAAACACCTCTTTCACTTGCTGTTTAAGCGTTGTCGAGGCGTACTCTGCCAGATATTCACGGTCATTGATACGTGCCATATCGAAATTTTCGGCATATTTTGCAATTGCATCAGACATAGATAAACGTATAAATGGCGCTTTTAGACTGATGGCTTCTTCTTGATAAGTAATCTCAGTCGTGCCCAAAATATCCATCGCCAATTCATTAAATAAGCGTTCGGTCAAATCCATCAAGTCATGATAATCAGCATACGCTTGATAAAACTCAATCATGGTAAATTCAGGATTATGGCGAGTTGATACACCTTCGTTACGGAAGCTGCGGTTAATCTCGAACACTCTTTCAAAACCACCAACGACTAAGCGCTTCAAGTAAAGCTCAGGTGCGATACGCAGATATAAAGGCATATCTAGAGCGTTATGATGCGTCACAAATGGACGCGCCACCGCACCACCTGGGATAGGATGCATCATCGGTGTCTCAACTTCCATGAAACGCTCATTTAACATAAACTTGCGAATGCCGCTAATGACTTGACTGCGAATCATAAAGGTATCACGAGTCGTCTCATTGGTCATCAAATCAAGATGACGATTACGATAGCGCGCTTCGACATCAGCTAAACCATGGAACTTGTTTGGCATTGGACGTAGCGCTTTAGTCAATAACTGAAACTCTTCGATATGCACATATAAATCGCCCTTGCCTGAGCGACCGATATAGCCTGATACGCCAACAATATCACCCAAATCTAATGATTTAATGGTCGCTAACGTCTCTGGATCCAACTCTTTGCGTGCAACATATAACTGAATGCGACCCGTCATGTCTTGAATAACAATAAAGGCACCACGGTTCAGCATGACGCGGCCTGCCACGTTGACCTGTGTTTTTTCGCCATTCGCCGCTTTTTCTTCAATTTCTTGTTTTGAGACGCCGTCAAAAGCAGTTTGCAAATCTTGCGCATAATCAGTACGTTTAAACGTATTTGGATACGGCTGCTTGCCTGAAGCACTGATATCGTCTAGCTTGGCTTGCAGTTGTGCAATCAGCTCGTTAGCATCTTCTACAACTTGGGTTTGGTCTTGGTTCTGATTATTGTGCTTTGACATAACACTCTCAATATTATTAGGTAATTAAATGGAATAAACGAAAACTACAAAATTAAATCTATACTTATTATCATGGTCGATAGCCGTAAAAAACAGCTATAAACAAACAGACACTGTCATCTAGACAGTGTCACGCTTTTATGGATTAATGATTCACGACCAACTATTGAGCCTCTAGTCATTAATATCCTGATGGTTACTAATCACCACCGCCGATACTGGCCATTAAATCAGCCTGATGCTCACGCAACAGTGCATCAAGAATCTCATCCAAGTCGCCTTCCATGATGGCATCAAGCTTGTATAACGTCAGGTTGATACGGTGATCAGTCATGCGACCTTGTGGGAAATTATAAGTGCGAATGCGTTCTGAGCGATCGCCACTACCCACCAAATCACGGCGTATGGTATCTGCTGCATCAACTTGAGCCTGTACTTTGACTTGCTGAATCTTTGAAATCAGCATTTTCATCGCTTGCGCGCGGTTTTTGTGCTGGCTACGCTCTTGTTGACACTCTACCACGGTACCCGTTGGAATGTGGGTCAAACGTACGGCTGAGTCAGTGGTGTTAACGTGCTGACCGCCAGCACCGCTTGAACGGAAAGTGTCAAAGCGGATATCGGCTGGATTTAGATCTACTGTATCATCAATCTCAACCTCAGGCATCACCGCCACGGTACAAGCTGACGTATGCACGCGACCTTGGCTTTCGGTTTCAGGCACACGCTGCACACGGTGTACGCCTGATTCAAACTTTAAGCGCCCATACACGCTGTTGCCTGATACGCGAGTGATAATTTCTTTATAACCACCATGCTCGCCTTCACTTGCCGACAATACTTCCACTGTCCAGCCTTGTGTCTGCGCGTATTTTTGGTACATACGGAACAAATCACCAGAGAAAATCGCGGCTTCATCACCACCTGTACCCGCTCGAATTTCCAGGAAAGCAGGCACTTTATCATTTGGATCTTTTGGTAGCATCATGACATTGAGCGCCTCTTCCATCTCTACGATGGTCTCGCGGGCGTTATCAATCTCTTCTTGCATCATCTCTTTCATGTCAGGATCTGAAGCATCAGCCAGCATAGCCTCTGCATCAGCCTGATCCGTTTCTGCACGCACATAGTTCTGCCATAAAGTAGTGATATCCATCAAGTCGCTGTGCTCGACAGACAATTCACGGAATTTATTATTATCGCTGATGATACTAGGATCTGATAATAAGGCGGTGACCTCTTCATAACGGTCTACCATCTGGTCTAAACGCAGGCGTAAGGATTCTTTCATAAAAGGACTTTTAATTGGATGAGAGGAATAAGACCGTGATTATAGCAAATTTTTCGGGGTAAATTAAAACCTCTAAGCATTCTTGTCGATATTCTAGGCATTCTTCCCGTTATATTCGCAAATAGCGCCTCATTCTTGAATAATATATTGCTTAAATAATGTGATTAAGTGCTCATAACAAAAATAACAGACAAAAAAATAGCTAAGGTTGCTCTTAGCTATTTTTTATTAGTAACAGATTTTACTTTAAAAATTAAACCTTACGCACCAACACTGAACCGATAGAGTAACCAGCACCAAATGAACAGATAACACCCAAATCACCTGATGCCAGCTCATCTTTATAGCGATGGAAAACAATCATCGGACTGGCTGAACTGGTGTTAGCAAATTCAGCAATGACACTTGGCACAATCGCTTTATCTGCTTCTTTACCGATGACCGTACGCAAAATCAAGTCCAACATATTGGCGTTGGCTTGGTGTAGCCACATCATTTTAACATCAGACGTTGCGATATCGTTTTCTTGCAAATGCTCAGTGATGACCTCTGAAACCTTTGGACAGACTTCACGGAACACTTTTCGACCATTTTGTAAGAATAGCTTGTCGGTGACTGGCTCTTTGATGTCTGGATACATCTCAGTCTGTGCCGCTAAGAACTCTGAGCGATCCATAAAGCCGTATTCGTTTTTGATATTGGTCGAAAACTGGGTAAATAGCTTAGAGTTAAGAATCTCATAACCTTTTGGCGTGTCTAGCTCTTCGATGATAGATGCTGTTGCGACATCGCCAAAGATAAAGTGGCTGTCACGGTTACGCCAGTTTAGATGAGCTGAGGTAATCTCAACGTTGACCACAGCGATGCGCTTAGCCAGACCAGAAACGATAGAGCCATGTGCTTGCGATAGACCAAAAGTCGCGGCACTACAAGCGACGTTCATATCATAAGCAAAACCACCAATCATACCGATTGCATTTTGAATTTCGATAGCGACCGCAGGATAAGTACGCTGAAAGTTTGAACAGGCAAGAATGATACCATCTAGGTCATTCGCCTCAAGACCCGCATCTGCTAGCGCGTCTTTCAAAGCCGCAGTACCCATTTCTGCCATGATAGACAGCTCTTCACCTAAATGACGATAAGGAATCACTGGTGCCATGATTTCAGGATCTAAAATACCATCCTTTTCCATCACATAACGTGATTTGATACCAGATACTTTTTCGATAAAGGCCGCTGAAGAAGGCTCTAGGGCAGTCAAAGTTCCTGCTGCTATCTCGTCAGCATGCTTTGCATTATAATTCTCAACATACTTATTAAATGAATCTACTAGCTCTTCATTACTGATGCTATAAGGCGGAATATACAGGCCAGTGCCTGTGATACAAGTCGTCATGATAAGCTTCCTTGTCTACTACTATAGGGCTTGGGATAAGCATAAAAGTGGAAAAATAACAGTCGTTTGATTTCAGTGAATAACTGTAAACTTAAAATCAGAGCCTTTATTATGCCTGAATATAATTATTTTTCTAATACTTTGTTACAAATAATCTGTTTGTTGCGAAAAATAAGTAAAGTCCTGACTTCATTTTGGAGCAGCTACGTTATAATTGGCGCATTTTGCTAGCGACACGTTCACAGTTCGAGCGCATAAAACTGCGAGACATAAAACCCGCTCATATTTGGGAATACTCATGGTAGAAATTTTTAACTGGTTATTTGGACAATACGCTGACTATCCCACTGTCTTTATTGCTCTGGAATTGATTGCTGTCATATTTGGGGTAGCAAGTGTCTTACTCGCCAGCAGAACCAATATTTTGGTATTTCCGATAGGTCTCGTCAGCACCGCTATATTTGTCTATCTATTGTGGAAATGGCAGTTATTTGGCGATATGTTTATCAATGCCTACTATACGGTAATGAGTCTATATGGCTGGATCAATTGGACACAGAGTAAGAAAAACACAGCAATCAAAAAACAGCAAGATTATATCAACCCTACTGGTCAGCAGCAAAATGAGTCGTTAGCAAGGACTAACGCCCAGAATGCTATTCAAGTAGAACATCTCGATAAAAAAGATGTGCCAATACTCGCCTTACTAGCCTCGGCGACTATTGCCTTTGTCGCGTTGGTGTATTATTTCAGACCAGTCATCAATAATAACTTTAGTTTTGATGGCGCGGTATTAGGTTTGCATTTATTTACGTGGATCGATTACACCGATATGTTGACTACCGCGCTGTTTTTGATGGCTATGTGGCTGATGGCGCGGCGCAAAATTGAGCATTGGATACTCTGGATAATCGCCGATGCTATTTCAGTCCCGCTATACTTTTATAAAGGTCTCACTTTTACTGCGCTACAATACGTAGTTTTCACTCTTATCGCAATTTGGGCTTACTATGAATGGCAACGACGTTACCGCGTACAATCTCACGCAGCATACGCCTAAATCGGTCATCAATGTCGCGATTCTAGGGGCAGAGAGCACTGGTAAGACCACGCTATGTCGCGACTTGGCAGCGCATTTTGGCTGCCCTTGGGTGCCAGAATACATGCGCACCTATCTACAAGCGAAATGGGATAAGGAACATCTCACTTGCACTTGGGAGGATTTACTCCCTATTGCACAAGGTCAAATTGAGTTAGAAAATAAGCTCGCCGCACAAGCCGCGCAAAATTCTGATAGCAGCTACTTGTTTTGTGATACCAGTCTGTTTGAATTAATGGTCTATGCCAACTGGTATTATGGTGATTGCCCTAAAGCGCTCACCAATGCGGCGTTAACGCATCATTATGACTTGATTTTATTAACCGAAGTTGATATCCCGTGGGTCGCCGATGACCTAAGAGACAGCCCCCATCAACGTGATGAAATCAGTGCTTATTTTGAAAGTCAGCTGACCCGTCACCAAAAGCCATTTCATCGCATAGGTGGTGATAGAGACGAGCGGGTACAACAAGTGCTCGAATGGCTGTCTTAAATTCATCCTATACCACGTTATCAGTAAATGACCTACAACCTTACCTTTAAGAGCATTAAGAGATGTCCATGCTAAAAAACATTGAACGATACCTAGAAAAAACCATCTTTAACAGCCGCTGGATATTAGCGCCTTTTTATTTAGGGCTGGTCTTAGGGATTATTTTATTATTTATAAAATTCATTCAAAAAACAGTCATGATGTTCAATACTGTATTTAGCGCTTCTGTATCAGATGTCATTGTTAATATATTAGTGTTGGTCGACCTCTCTTTAGTAGCCAGTTTATTATTAATTATCATATTTAGTGGCTATGAAATATTTGTCTCAAAAATTGATACTGGTGATCATGTTGATCGACCTAGTTGGATGGGAAAAGTAGATTTTTCTGGTCTAAAACTAAAAGTCATCGGTGCCATCGTCGCTATTTCTGCAATTGATCTATTAAAATCGTTTATGGATATTCCTAATGAATTGAGTGAGGGTGAAGCGGACAAACTCATGTGGAAAGTCATCATTCATATGACTTTTGTGTTGTCTGGCTTATTGTTTGCTATTATGGATAAAGTGGTTGGTGATACTAAAAAACACTGATGCCAGAAAACACTAGTATCAAAAAATACTGATATCAGAAAACACTAAGGCTTATTTTTCCACACACTCTCCATCGTTCTTACATATTTTTTCTTCATCTCTCCTCTATGATCTTCTTTGAACCTACTGACTGTTATATGCACAGTTTTGGACTAAAGATTCATATGAGGAGCTTTCATGCAAAAAACACTATTGACGAAATTGTCCATCATCGCCGGACTTTGTATTACTTTTGCCATCGGTCTCGGTATGATTGGCTCAGTGATCTACGAACGACAAAATTATGCCGCGTCGGTGGTCAAAGAAATTGCCCAGCAGCACGTCAATCCGCAAGAAGTCATCACCCCATTTATCATCATACCTACCACGATTACGCCTGAATGTCAGATTACAGCACCTGAAACAACCAGTAAATGTGCACCATCTTACTCAAAAAATGAAATTGTCTTTGCCAGTCAGACCCAAGCCATACAAGATCTTGAGGTCAGCACTGATACCTACAAACGTGGCATCTATCATGCGACCAGTTATGATGGTGCGTTGACATTTGACCAAAGCTATACATTTGATCAAACCATCAGCAGCTTATATGACACTACGAGCAAAACTAGTGACGCACAAGGTTCTGTCAGTACACCCGCCAATAAAAATAACACCCAGCCCGAAAAAACCATTATCCACTGGAATGCAGCAAAATTGATTATTCCAGTATCAGATCTGCGCGGCGTGGCGACGCTACCAACGGTGACCATTAATAAAAAACCGATAAAAGCGACCTACCCTCAGACAGCGCTGCTGAAAAATCTGACCTATGTAGAAGTAGCTATTCCGCAAAATATATTACAGCGTTCAGTAAAAAATATAACGAGCCAGCAGAATGGCAATAACGCCTTTGCTACGAACGGTGCTAGCGAATCACTAACCAGTACAGAAATCGTCATTGATTTACCGTTAGCTGGTATTAGCAATGTAAACACTGTACCGACTGGACAAAACTTTAACTTAACGATGCGCAGTAATTGGCATGCGCCAAACTTTATTGGTAAGGCGCTCCCCAATGCCAAGAAACTTACCGCTAAAGGTTTTGAAGCCAGTTGGCAAAATCAGTATTTAACAATAGCCAACAATCAAGATTTGTCGCAGTGTATCAGCATAGCCAACAACCGATGTGTCGTCACCAGTCAAGCCACTCTTGATAACAACAGCCAGTCAATGGCTTCTGGTGATGCACTTATAGCAATGGAAGGCGCTGCTACAGCAGAAGCTACTGCCATACCTGATAGCTATCGAAACGTACGCCTGAACAGCTTTGGTGTGAGTTTTGCTGAGCCTAATGATGTGTATTTACAAACTGAACGAACGATGAAATATGCCTTATTATTAATCTTAGTATCATTTGGCACTTTCTTCTTATTTGAAGTGATCAAATCCAGCCGTATTCACCCTATTCAATATCTGTTGGTCGGTTGTGCGCTGTTTGTGTTTTATGTCTTACTATTACCACTTGCTGAGCAAATTGTCTTTTGGAAAGCGTATGCCATTGCTGCCAGCGCCTGTGTTGGACTCATTGGTTGGTATACTTATTATGTACTGGGCGGCGTCAAGCGAGCGGCGATTTTTACTGTCACACTGGCAGGATTGTATGCGGCGTTTTTCGGTATATTAACCACCGAAGATATGAATTTATTGCTTGGTGCTGTCTTCTGTTTTGTGCTACTCGCTTGCGTGATGATCATGACGCGTAAAATTGATTGGTATAAAATTACCTAACTCAGATAGGGCATGTTAAAAGCGTTTAGTCTAGGGCTGTCTTACGTTGGTATAGTTGGCTATTATTAAGCCTGCCAACATAAGACCGCTCGATCTACTCATAGATAATTTAATATAGCTATCATCTCATTTATTATCATCTAACGATCTCACTATTCAAGGCCTTTGCCCAGTCTCGACATCCATTTTCACAGCGTTCACAGAGCTGATTGGGGTCAGATATATGATCGACATAGCCGCAATGCATACATGCATAATATGTCTCTGACTCTATCTCTTCGACAGGTTGATACTGCTTAGGGAAAAGCGGCATACCGTAGCCAGTGTTTTCAGGCGGATATAACAATATACTAAAATTACCGTCTGTCTCTAGCAAGCCTGTACGCACTTGACCCAAATGCTCAACCCCTTGTTGGCGCATTTCAGTAAAAAACTCATCATGAGACATTTTACCCTTTTTAATCTTATCGAGTACCAGCATTCCGTCTTCTACAATATAGAGCGATTTCCCTTCTAATAAATCCTCAAAAGGTTGAAATTCCATCATGATCCACGTGCACAATCGATAAAGCACGATAACGGCGCTCATGACCAGTACCGCCTGAATAATCGGCAAATCCTCGTTAAACATAGGGTCACCTGCGATAGAGCCCAATGATAAAATAATGGTCAACTCAAAGATTGACAGCTGACGGACGCCGCGTTTGCCCGTCAAACGCAAAAACGAGATAATCAGCACAAACATGACGCTGACACGCACCAATATCTCAAGCGCAAATGCCCAAGTGGTGTCATGAATAAAAATACTTGCCCAGTCCATATTACTTTTTCCTATCTATTGTTTTTATTTGATTTATGACGATTCATTTAAGCAATCGTTCTGAATATGCGCTTGACCCACATCACATCACATCACATCACTTTTGCAGTCGGCCTTTATTGTTAATTCAACTATCATCAGTCCAATTTAAAAAATACTTTTACCTACGAGTGCAATAAAATAGGCTCTGTTGTAAGACACCTCCCAATTGGCAACTAGTAACTAATTTTTGGCACTTTTTCCAGTATTTTTGCTGGTAAAAAAGCGGTAATAACAACATCCCTAAAGGTCGAATTTGCCTATTTTATTAAAAAACCAGCTTCTTTATTGTAGGAATTATTTTTGAAAGCCACCTTGTACACCGTTATTGCATTAATCGCCTTTGCTGCAAACTCTCTCTTTTGCCGGATGGCGTTAGCAGAGGGTCATATAGATGCTTGGAGCTTTACCATCTTGCGCCTGCTGAGCGCTGCTGTCTGCCTAGGTATTATCATGACCATTCATGCTTATCGGTTACGACAGCACGTGCGAGAGTCTGACAGTATTGTTCACGCTGCTATTTTAAACGATAAAGGCAGTTGGTTAAGCAGCGTGAGCTTAGTGATTTATGCGCTATGCTTTTCGATTGCTTATGTAGAGTTGGATACTGGTACAGGAGCGCTGATTCTATTTTCAGCGGTTCAGCTGACGATGATTGGTTGGGGCATCTATAAGAAAGAGCAATTGAGCGGCTTACAATGGCTGGCATTTATCGTAGCGGTAGCAGGGTTTGTCTATTTGATGCTACCGTCAGCAGCGGTGCCTTCGTTACTGGCGGCGGTGCTTATGGCAATCAGTGGTGCCGCTTGGGGCATATATAGCATACGCGGCAAATCATGCGTGTCGCCGCTGCGAGCCACAGGTTTTAATTTCATTCGGAGTCTGATAGCAGCGCCCATACTGTTAGTGATAAGCATGACTTATTTAGACAATATAGGCTTGGAAAACATCAATTTAGGTGACATTACTATCAAGGGAGTACTTTTGGCCTGTGCATCAGGAGCGATCGCATCCGGTATAGGCTATAGCATCTGGTATATGGCCATGCCTTTGTTAAAAAACACCCAAGCAGCAGTTGTACAACTGTGTGTCCCTATACTGGCTGCGATATTAGGCGTGGTATTTCTATCTGAGCAATTGACCGTGCCATTCGTTATAGCAAGCTCGGTTATCTTGGGTGCAGTATTGGTATTTATTTTAAATAGAGAAAAAGCCCCTACGTGAAATATCCTCATTCGTTATTCAAAATTAATAGGCTAATAAAGACTAAAATGCTTAGTGATAAAAAAGACAGATAAGATTACTACCATAGCCCTCAAACACAACATGAAGTTACATTCTCTACGGTATCATGTTGCTTGAAGTAACAACCTACTTTTACCGATACTTTTGAGGCATATTATGAAAAAATTATTAGCCGTAGCACCTTTTGCTCTATTATTGTCTGCCTGTGCCACTAATGCACCAACTACTACGATCTCAGAGACCAATACTCAGCCAGTAGCCCAATCATTCACTTGTGAAGACAACGGTCAACTCACTGCTGCCTACACTGCCAATGGTCAAACTGCTAACCTAAACGTGACCTTGCCTAAAGTTGGCTTAACCAACGCAAAAATCACCATGGAGCAAGCAGTATCAGGTTCTGGCGCTCGTTATGTCAATAATGTTAACCCTAAAACCACTTACGATTGGCACACCAAAGCGGATTACGGCATCATGACCATCAAATCAGACAATGGTCAACAATACCAAGTGAACTGCCAACTATAATAACCCTAGAAACAAGCGTAAATAATACGTGGTGGTTATTTGAATAAAATCCATGTTTTTATTCACATCTATTTAAAACAAAAAAGCCAGTAGTCAAACTACTGGCTCTTTTTTGTACTTAACTTTTCATGCTTGATAATTTAATCTTGATCAACGTTGAATCACTCAATAAAAAACTGCCTGAATACTTTATGTACCCAAGCAGTTGAAAATCATGTCGTTTTTATATTTGTTTATAGTTATTAGAACAGCTGTTGAATCAGTCGTTAGGTATTAACTACTGCTGACCGTTAAACCACGGTCACATGCAAACGTGCATCGACATTACCGCGAGTAGCATTAGAGTATGGGCAAACTTGATGAGCTGTTTCGACCAGTGTTTGCGCTTGAGCGTCATCAATGCCCGACACTTCAACATACAAATCTATATCTAGGTTATATCTACCATCGGCTTTCATACCAATACCCACTTGGGTCGAGGTTTTTGAGGCAGTGATTGGCAGTTTCATTTGCTGGGCGGTCAGATTTAAAGCACTATCAAAACAAGCCGCATAACCCATTGCAAAAAGCTGCTCTGGATTGACACCTTCCTTTTCTGTTTCTTGAAAAGAGACCAGATCAAAAGCTAGCGAACCATCGTCAAGACCTGTATGACCAGAACGACCACCCGTTGCCGTTGCTCGCGTTTTATAGAAAATTTTCATCATATATTCCTTATGGATTGGCGTGTTATTGGTATTGTGCAAAACGCTGCAAATCAATCTTACTGCGTTTTGATGCCATCATTATAGAAGTGAGCACGCTAATCCGGTAGAGCATTACTCCAGAGTCCTTGCCTATTCCTATAAATATTTATATCATTAGGCAAATTATAAAGTAAGCATAAATCATGAAAACGAAAACGGTAGAGCAGCTACTTAGTATGTTACCCAAAAACCAAACCATCGAATCAGACATTTCAGGCTTGTTTTTTTATTGTGCCGACACACCAAGAAAGACTATCAGCTATATCCAAGAACCTAGTATATGTATCGTTTTACAAGGCACGCGTGAAATTTACTTAGGTACAGATTGCCAGAAATTTGATGACAGCAGCCTGATGTTCTGCCCTGTCAATATTCCTATAAGCATGCATATCAAACACGCCACTGTAGAGAAGCCTGTCATCGTATTGTCTATGAAATTAAATCTGGCTCTCATTCGTGAGGTCATGGCAAAAATAACACCTCAGAAAAATGCCGATTATGAGCATCAAGGTATAAAATGGCCATTAGAAGACACCATATTAACTGCATTCGAGCGGCTGATAGACTTGCTTAATTATCCAAATGATATAGAATTTTTATCACCTTTAATTCAGCAAGAAATTTATTATCGGCTGCTCTCAGCACAGCAAGGTCATAAGCTTCGGCAACTGGTGGTTAATGGCAGTCACACCCACCGTATTGCCCAAGCCACCGATTGGCTAAAAGCGCATTTAGAAGAGCCCGTCATCATAGAAGATTTGGCCAGTCGATGCGGTATGAGTGTGTCGGGATTTCATCAACATTTTAAAGAAATCACTCAACTAAGCCCGCTTCAATATCAAAAAAGCCTACGATTGATGAAAGCGCGGCAGCTGATTCAACTCGGCGAGGCACAAGTATCGCAAATCGCCATGCAAGTAGGCTATGAAAGTCCCAGCCAATTTAGCCGTGAATATAAGCGGTTATTTGGAGTAAATCCAAGCAGTGAGTTAAATGTCTAACATGATGCTTCTACCATAATGCCCCTACTATAATGGTTTCTGACTAAAGCAATTCCTCTGCGCCTTGACAGCTTCATAAGCAACTGCGTACACAATGTAATTATCTGTTTAGCAGATTCCTACACCCTCCCTCTTGCCATCCGAACAAACGACGAAATATCTTACTCAAGAAGAAAACAGTTGACTTGATCTATATATTCATATTATAACATATAAAATATATTCATAACTTTGCAACTATTATAATAATTTTTCTACGTGTGATCGTCAGAATATTTCGGGAGGCACTAACATGATTCGTCTAAGCTATACTCTCAAATGCTGGGCATTGGGTGTCACTTATTTTTTGGTGTTTTATTTTATGGTGGTCATGAGCGACCCTGGTTTTAGCAAGTATATTTATATGCTGGCACTAAGCACCTTGTTATTCCCCGTAGCTAAGCGTTCAGTCGACGTTATGACGGACTTTTTTACATCAAACACGGTATTATTTAACGGATTATTGCCCTCATTATTGATCAACGTGGTGATTTGGATACTCACGCCATTTATTGTAGCACTGACCGTTATAGCATTCGTGCTTTATAGTATGGGTGTGCTGACAGAAAAGATCAGCCACTAATTTTACTCAGGTGCTAAATTTTAGAGCAAAGGTCATATGACGCCACCTTTGCTTTTTTGCTTCATAAAAGATTTGTCCATCGCAGAAAAACAATGACACTCAAAAAAAAGGCTGAGTTAGCAATTGCTAATCCAGCCTTTTTATCGATAGTGAGTGAGGGTTGGTTACTTAAAATCAGTAGAGTATCCATTCGATAACCTACTCTATCAAAGCTACGCGCAAATCTCACGAATAGTTATTTGATTTTGATATTTGCCTAGAGGCCCATATTGACCGATGGGGCTAATGTTACCAATGACGCAAGTTTCGAAATATTTGTAATAGCCTTTTTGATTGAGACTTTTTGAATCTTTAATTAATAATTGCTTTGGGTCTGACACATAGTAAATAATGTTATCAGAAACGAACTCATGAACTTCAAAGCTTCTTTTAAAACTGCCTAGTAACTGCACTTCTTTTTCTACGCTTGTTGGCACAAATACCTTCACATTTTCATTATTACTGGCTTGTGTTTCATCAGAGCCCGTACTCATAAATATAGTTGATGCAAATGCTAGTATTATCAATCTACATTTAATCATTATTTTTTATCCTGCTCAAAAACTTACATCAATATATTAGGTAACATGCAAAAAACGTTGGTATAAAAAATAATAGCTCTTTCATTTAATCAAATATTATCGACTAAATCAAAGAGCTATACAAGACAATTGTCATATGTTGTCAATTAGCAAATTTTAAAACTCAAATCGATCCTTAACTCATTTTATCCCACATCTTGCTTAGGCGCTTCGGTGACACTGCCATGTGGGTTTTCATCGGTTGCGCGAATAGCTGAATACGATACTCCTCGACCATCCAGCGATACTCACTAATGGCTTTATCGTTGGCACAATTTGCCAGCCGCTCCATATGCACATCAAGCGCGTATACCCCTTCGAGATCGGATTCGAGATTGTGCTCAAGCCGTTCGATACGAATTTCAAGCGCCTCTAGATAGCGCGGATACTGCTGCCAATGGCTATAATCCATACGATAAACAAAATCAGCCAAGTGCAAGTCTTCTAGCTGGTCTTCGATATCTTCGATAGACTCACCAAATACCTCTCGATCGAGCATGAGTAAGCTTTGGCGAATACGCTGCCAGCGAGTATAAACATTTTTCAGGATTTTTATGACGTTTTGACCTGTCAATAGAAAGTTACCCGACACCACTTCCAAGGTTTTTTCATACTCCTTTGGCGTAAAGGGCAATTCTTCAGCAAGCGCTACGGCAGTATCATCAGCACTTTCAGGCAAATCAGCACTGTGGTCAAATAACACATAATGCTCTTCGAGCGACGCATCCAATGCCGCATCGATGACGATGGTTTTTAGCTTCTCCATATCACCAAGTGGCGCGAATGCCAATTTGAATATTTTATCAATTTGGCTGGTGAGCTGTTTTTTCTTCGCACCAAGCTTACCTTTTATCAGGGTCAAAACGCCGATACGGTGTGCCTGCAACGCTGCATTGACATCGGTATATTGATGAATCGATACTGCTTCACCTGACACATCTGCGACCAAAGCAGCAAACTGCTTCATCACCACCCCTGCACTATGATGATTTTTGCTAAAGGCAAAATGCTCAGGGAATTCAGTATGCGTGCCTTGCTGCTCATTCACCGCTTGGCGGGTTTCAGAAGCATGACGAATCTGTAGCGTTTGCAGGTCGCGACCCTTTTCGATAATGCGGTTTTTGTCGTCGACCACACAGATTTGCGGCTGTAAATAGCGATCAATGCTAGAGGGATTAAAGCTATCAGGCGTCACTGACATAACGCCGCGACGATTTAGGGCTTGGCAAAGCTGCTTGAGCAATCCTTGTCCACCAGCAGGTTGCAGTTCATCAAACAAGCTATCGGCTGTATCAGGAATCGGTACAATTTGACGGCGGATATCCTTTGGTAGTGACTTAAGCAACTGCAATACTAGCTCATAACGCCAACCGGGTACGCCCCACAATAGTTCGATCGCATCAAGCTGCGGTAGCGCGGCAAGTGGCACACGAATGGTCACGCCATCATCATCGCTGGACGGATCAAAGACATAACGTAGCGGTAGTTTTAAATCACCCAATTTCCACATTTCTGGGAAATCGCCTGTGGTCGGTGCTTGGCTATTGAGCACGTCATCATCGGTAAAGAATAGATATTTGGCATCAGTTTTTTCAACCTCGGCACGCCAATCTTCAAAGGCTTTGCGACTGGCAATATGCTCAGGTATTTTTTTATCATAAAATTGATACAGTGCTTCTTCGTCAACCAACAAATCACGGCGACGTAACTTATCTTCAATGCGTTCAATGTCGGCAATTTTATCCATATTATGCTGTAAAAATGGTGCTTGACGCCCCAAATTACCAGTCACCAGACCATCACGAATGAAGATTTCTCGTGACTCAACTAAGTTCACTTGCTCATAATTGGTCAGCTGCTTACTAATGATTATGAGACCAAACAGACTAATCTGCGCATAGGCTTTCACTCGTCCAGTCTTTTTCGACCAATGCGGCTCAAAGTAGTGATATTTTAATAAGTCGCCTGCCGCTGAGATAATCCATTCTGGTTCAATTTTAGCAACGGTGCGCATAAAGACTTGCGAGGTTTCGACCACTTCAAAAGCCATGACCCAAGGCGGTACTTGTTTAAATACCGTACTGGCTGGGAATATTTTGGCTTTTTGCTGGCGAGCTGCTAAGTATTCACCGCGATTCTCAGTTTTGTGCGCAATCGTAGACAATAGACCTGTCAATAATGCGCGGTGTAAATTGGCATATTTAACCGCTTTGAGTTCTTCATCTTCTATCGCGGTAGGGTCGCTGGTCATGTTTTCTAACGAAGAATTTTTATTAGCGCCTTTATCGGAAGCTTTTGCCTCTTTAACATCCGTAAGCTTAAGGTCTGTGACCATTTGTACTAACTGACGATGGGTTTGATTCCACTCACGTACACGCGGGAAGCTCAGATAGTTTTTCTTGGTAAAATTCTTACGCTGATTGCCTGACAACTTATTGCCATCTTCATCTTTTTCAAATAGGGCTTTCCACAGGCTCAAATAGAATAAAAAGTCAGAATCATCTTGACGAAATTCCGCATGCTTTTGGTCGGCTTGCTGGCGTTTATTGGCAGGACGCTCGCGTGGATCCTGTACAGCAAGAGCCGCTACTACAATCAGCATCTCACGGATACAATCAAAATCACTGCCCGCAACCAACATACGTGCTAGCCTTGGATCGATTGGCATACGCGCCATTTTTTGCCCAGTGGGCGTCAGGCTTAAATGGTCGAGACCTTTTTTTGGTGTTGGCTTATTGGTTTGATGAGCAGCAGTTGCTTCATTTTTAGAGGTAATCGCGCCTAACTCATCAAGCAATTTATGACCATCAGTAACCAAGCGACTGTCAGGGGGCTCAATAAAGGCAAAATCATCAACGCTACCTAAACGCAGATTGGCCATCTGTAAAATAACGGATGCAAGATTGGTCCGTAAAATCTCAGGTTCGGTAAATTCTGGACGACCGGTAAAGTCCTCTTCACTATACAGACGAATACAAACCCCTGGTGCGACACGACCACAACGACCTTTACGCTGATTGGCAGCCGCTTGCGAGATCGCCTCAATCGGTAGACGCTGTACGCGTGAGCGATACGAATAACGAGAAATCCGCGCAAAACCCAAGTCAATCACATAGCGAATACCCGGTACGGTCAGCGCAGTCTCGGCAACGTTGGTCGCGATAACGATACGCCGACCACGACCTGAGGGCTGAAAGATGCGCTGCTGCTCTTCATAAGTCTGCCGTGCAAATAGTGGCAGCACTTCTGTATGCTTTGGCCCATGACGCTCAAGCACCTCTTGTAGCTCACGAATCTCAGCTTCTGTCGCTGCAAATATGAGAATGTCCGCTTGGTCAGCATGACCTTTATTTTGTGCATCGCTAAAGCATTCTTCGACGGCGGCTACGACCGCACGTGGCAGATTTTCTTCAAAGTCATCGTAGCTGTCATCATCGGAGCTGTTCACTGGCTCATCGGTCAGCGGACGGTAACGAACTTCAACAGGAAAACTACGACCTTCGACATTAAAAATAGGCGCAGGTACGTTGCGTTTTAGCTTATTATCATAGCGGCTAAAGTATTCACTAAAGCGTTTAGTATCAAGTGTTGCTGAGGTAATAATCACTTTTAAATCAGGGCGCTTGGGCAGTAGCTTTTTCAGGTAACCCATAATAAAATCAATGTTTAAGCTACGTTCATGCGCCTCATCAATAATGATAGTATCGTATTTACTTAAGAATCTATCGTGACCCAATTCAGCCAGCAAGATACCATCGGTCATCAGCTTAACCACAGATTGCGCCGTACCCTGCTCATTAAAGCGAATCTTGAAGCTGACAGTATTACCGAGCTGCTCGCCCAATTCTTCAGCGATACGGTTTGCCACACTGCGCGCGGCCAATCGTCGAGGCTGGGTATGCCCTATCTGTCCAGTGATACCGCGACCTGCCAGCATTGCCAGCTTGGGCAATTGCGTCGTCTTACCAGAACCTGTCTCCCCTGCAACAATAATGACTTGGTGATCAATAATTGCCTGTACTAAATCTTCTGCACGTTGGCTCACGGGCAAATCAAGATTCAGTTTTTCTGCCAGTTTGTCTGGAATACTATCCATACGTGCCTGCACCGCTTGCTGTGAGCGGGTCTTAATTTTTTCATACTGCGCACGTTTTTTAGTTAGCCCATCATCCGCTTTATCGTCAGAAACTTTTTTATTTTTAGCCACAGCAGCCCTTGCCAGCTCACGCTCGAGACGACTTAAATAATAACTATCTTTAGCGAGTACTGGTAAATCAACAACCATATCAGGTTGTGAAGACGCTTTATTACTGTTTTCTGTCATATTTGAATTATCGTCACTTGTGTTTGCTAATTTACTTAATTCATCGAATCTAAGCTCATCGGTGTTGTTTTCAGTCGGCATATTTACTTAGGCTATTTATTGTTTGGAAGTGGTTAGATTATGAGGGTAATTTGGGCGTGATTCAAGGTGGTTATAGTGTTTGCTTGGCAACTATGCAGACTATTATCTATTTTCAAAACGCTCAGTCAAAATATTTCTAAGCTCATTAGTCATAGGCTTAAACTTAAAATGCTCTGGCTCCATCTGAGCAATCAAAGCATACTGATCATTTTCAATCGAGTTATTCTCACAAGAAAAATGATTCATCTCCTGACCAGTAATGGCATTAATAATATAAAAAGAGGTATCGCTATCTTCAAACTGTGTCAGCTCATAATAATTATTCGGATCCCGCATAACGAGATTAGTACCATTAGAAAGAGTTGTATAATAGGTATCCTCAGTCGCTTGCTGCGCCTCTAACCTTAAAGGATTACCTTGGGTGGCGAAATAATACTTGAGCATATAACCAATATCGCTATTGATCACATCCAAACGTAAATGATCACCCTCTTCTGTGATGCATTGATAGATCATAAAAGATTCGTAAATTCGTGGTTCAGTAGTGACATTTTATCAAATTTTTCAAACCTGCCAGTCCTATTCTATTTTTATGAATAAATTATTTGTCAGCTCACATGCTACTTTTATAAATAATCTGTTGACGAATAGCAGCCCCCATAAAGAAATTCTGCAACTTTTGTAATGGCAGCCTAGGAAAAGGCAGATGCAGCGAAAGTATTAACCTCTCAAACGCTACCATTTCATCAGCTAATGCTTGTGCGACATCAGGTTGAATCTGCGGATTTTCATACACATTATCAATTAGCCAAGTGAGTTGTGGAAACTTAGCATTATCATGAATCTGATAAAGGGTGGGTAATAGCTCATCAGAGATTTGGCAACGCGATTTGCGAATCATGCCATTTTTATAATACAGATTTAAAGCCATATTAGGGTAACTTCCTTAAATTTTTGATACTTAGATAACCAACATACTCTTTATCTTCATCAGCATTTGCAAGTTTGTGACTATTATGAATCATAGGCTCAATTAAAATCTGTATGTTTGAGACAAGATCATTGACGTTGTATACATCATCGATATCTACCTGAAATTTATCATCAATGTGCGATGCGGCATTAAAAGGTGTGTCTTTATCTTTAAAAGTAAATTCTTTATAAAATGTACTGTGTTTGGCTTGTTTAATAGCCTCTGCTTGAGTAGCAGCGACGATAAGCAGTTTATGATGAAACTCTTCAAAACTCCCCTGCTGATAGCCGCCTAAATTAATAAAGAACAGTTTTAAACCGTTATCATTCGCTGTTTGATTGTTTGACTCGATCAATTTAACAGTATGGTTTCCCACTTTGGTAATCGCTCTGTATGAATCAATATGCCATTTGTTTTTGACTTCAGGCCAGTGGTGATTGATATCTTCTACCAGCTCGCGCACCTGATTGGCCACACCAAAGAAAATATCATGCTGCTCAATCAAACGACCTTTGGGGCGACCACCAAGTTGTACCATAAAGAGTGTTGGCATAAAGAATTACCTTGTACGTTAATAACTTCTGAGTAAAATGTGTGATGTTAGATAAATCATATAAAAAGGATCAATATGGGCATTCTGATAGCTATTAAGCTGACGTTTATAGCGACTATATTTTTGCCAATAGTGTTGTGTTTAACTTCCTGTACAAATAAAGAATCAAGCTTAACATCAAGAGCTACTTATCATGACATCAGCAAAGTTGAAATTGAGAACCCTTATTCAAACCCTATTCTACTATCTTACGACGCAAAGCATCAGCCTGAAAAAATGCAAGCCATAGTCGATGAGATAAACAGTCAAAGCCATGGTTTTTGGCGTGAAGGTCTAGGCGGCAAAGAGGGAGCTAATGTTATTAGTATTCATATCTATAGCTATTCTGAGACGCCAGTTGCAAGCTTTTCTTTATTTTCTAATCAACTAATGGAGCGAGGACCAAATTATCGACAGCTTAATGTAGACGGTTTTTTTAGGCAAATAGATATTCAAGCGCTACCCACATTGAAAGAGGCTTGGTGTGGTCATAGAGATATTGATGCATATGATAGCTTGCAACTTAGTAAATCATGCTAAAAATAGGCAAAATCCTGATACTTATATATTTAATTGCTCATCAAGGCAATACTCGCCCTGTTCTCAGTGCAAACGCCCAATCTTCGCGACCGTTCATTGAAGCCAATTTAGCCGCAGCTTCATAATCATAAGGCACCTTGATATGCTCAACTTGCCAGCATTTACCTTGTTCAGTGTCAGCACATTTGATAAGCGCATAACTGGCATGGGGCGAATAGGTTTGCATCTTATGCAAAATAGGCAAATCATCTTTATAAGCAGGGTAACCCACGCTACCTGTATTGATGATTATCTGACCTGTCGATAGCGTGACTGTACGTGGAATATGAGTATGACCACATATGATCACTGAACTGCCAATACCGTTAAGCTGTGCCAAAATATCTAGATTATTACGTAAGGTCGGCTGACCCGTCTCAATATTTTCTAACAAATATACCATGTCATCGGTTGGTGACCCATGGCACAAATAAATATTCTCACTTAAGTGACAATCAAACGGCAAATTCTGCAGCCACTTAACCGCTGCTTTAGGCAAGTCCTCTATGATAAAAGCCATGGTTGCGTTGTTGCCAATCTCCGCCGTTGTCGCTTCATAAATCTGTCTATCCTGATTACCTCGAATAGTAATGATATCGTTCTGCTGTGCCATTAAGAGCGCATAGGTATCTTTAGGGGCAATCGGTCCGTATAAAATATCGCCCAGATTAACAATTTGATCAATATCGCACTGTTTAATATCAGTCAGCACGGCTTCAAGCGCGAAGACATTACTATGAATGTCAGAAATAGCCGCGATAGTATTTAATTGCTTGTTATTAGAGTTGGAGTTAGAGTTAGAGTGCGCCATCCTATTTATTTTCCTAACAAATCACTATGTTATACATCGACTAATTGTAAAAAGGAATAGAAAAGAGAAACAAAAAAACCCAATGGCTCGTGATTATTGAGACATTGGGTTTCATAAATTATGATTAATGTGATTGATAAACTATATTAAGAAGAAATAAGCCCACAATCCGACGACAAAGGTAGCAATGATAGAGACCATCCCAAATTCTGTGTAA
>NZ_DKHR01000013.1:0-25024 GCF_002453835.1 Psychrobacter sp. UBA6739 | reverse complement strand
GCGGTGCTGGTGGCTCGTGGTAGACGCTTGGTAGATGCTTAAGTAAAAACGGATACTAAACGACCGTCAGCAATGACGTATTTGAGGAAATAGTAAAATGTCAGAAAACAACGCGTCAAATCCCAGTTTTGCCCGCTGGTGGCGTCAAGTCTTATTTATTCCTATATTGCATAGCAAATGGTTAACAGCAGCAGCCAAAGCACGTTTGACAGACGAGGTGACCCGTGCAGAGCGAGGGCATCGCGGTGAGGTGTTTTTGATTATAGAAAACCATCTGCCGATTCAAGAGGCGTACTATATTGGCTGTCGCGAACGTGCGATTGAGTTGTTTAGTGAGTATCGAGTTTGGGATACTGAAGAGAATACGGGCGTCTTGGTGTATGTCAATATTTGCGAGCACCAGTTAGAGATCGTAGCTGATCGTGGTATCAGTGCTCATGTCAGCCCCACCGTTTGGCGGGCGATGTGTGATAAGGCCGTGTCAGGTATTGCCAATCAAAAAACCGAAGAAAGCTTGGCTGAATTGTTAGATGAAGTTGGGCAAGTGCTGCGTCAGTATTATCATTTGGAGCAGGATCCAGCGGGTAACGAGTTGTCTGATACTGTGGTGTTTTTGAAGTAACGTAGATGAGGGAATCTGATGGCTTGTTATTTTGCTAGCATCGTGTTCTTTTATAGGGTTTCGGCATCAATTACAATATAATAGCGCCTCTAGAAATCGAGGGTGACTGATATATTGCTCAAGCGTCTATACAGGCTTTGCATTTATAAAGACACTTCTCAAAAGCACTTCTCAAAAGTACTCTACTACAAAAAGCCGTCACTGGAATCCTATGATTGATTTAATAAAGAAATTACCAAAAGCTGAGCTGCATTTACATATTGAAGGCTCACTAGAACCTGAGCTGATGTTTAGATTGGCAAAAAAGAACCAGATAGAGATTCCTTATAAAAATATAGAAGATGTGCGCAACGCCTACAACTTCACCAACTTGCAAACCTTTTTAGATATCTACTATGCAGGCGCAAATGTCCTGATCACTAAAGACGATTTTTATGATTTAACGTGGGAATATATACTTAAGTGTGTTGAAGATAACGTCATTCACACAGAGATATTTTTTGACCCGCAGACGCATACTGAACGAGGTATACCTTTTGAAGTGGTGATAACAGGCATCAAAGAAGCGCTTGCAGATGCCAAAGAAAAATATGGTATCACCTCTTGTATTATCATGTGTTTCCTAAGGCATTTATCACAAAAAGAAGCGTTTGAGACCTTAGAGCAAGCACTGGTATTCAAAGATGACATCATCGGTGTCGGTCTTGATTCGTCAGAGCTGGGCAATCCACCATCGAAATTCAAAGATGTCTTCAAAAAAGCTAAAGAAGCAGGTTTTAAGCTGGTCGCCCATGCTGGTGAAGAAGCAGATTTTTCGTACATTTACGAAGCACTGGACTTATTAAATATCAATAGAATTGATCATGGTGTGCAATCGATAAAAAGCCCAGAGTTGATGCAAAGACTTAAAGACGAGCAAATGCCGCTGACCGTTTGCCCGAACTCAAATATTGAGCTGAAAGTCTTTGATCATTACAAAGAACACAATATCAAAGAGCTGCTAGATTATGGTCTAAATATCACCATAAACTCAGACGACCCAGCCTATTTCAAAGGTTACATGAATCAAAACTTTATAAATATATGCGAAAATTTACCGCTAACAGAAGATGATGTTGTTACTTTGGTAAAGAACTCCTTTAATGCCTCATTTATTAGTGATGAATTAAAAGCAGCATATTTGGCGAAAGTTGATCTGGCACTAAAGTAAATCAACTATGATTAGGTTTTAGTACCCGAGGCTTAACGGTTGATATCAATCGTTAAGCCTTTTCTTTTTTACACAGTATGCTTTTTAGGTTCAAGCGACTTAAGTTCAGGCGACTTAAGTTCAAGTGACTAGAGCGCAGTGATTTTCTGGATTAATAACGGCATAATCACACCAGCTTTTTCTGCTAAGGTGATATCCACAATAGTATTCGGCGTTGGATTGGGATTTATCTCAATAATTTTGGCACCATTTTGCTTCGCTAACTGTGCGAGTCCAGCGGCAGGATAGACGAGACTGGAGGTGCCAATACTGATAAATACCTCGCAGTTCGCCGCCGCATCTTCTGCCGTTTGCCATGCTTGTACTGGTAATGCTTCGCCAAACCAAACGATATCTGGTCTGATATAGCCATCGCAATGGCGACAGGTCATCAGTGTGTCATCAAAATTGATTGTATCCTCGCTATGATACGAACCCCTCGATTGACTTTGGCAGACTGTTTCGCATTGACTACAGCGGTTATGCCACAGATTGCCATGCAAATGAGTTACCGTACTGCCAGCTTGCTCATGTAAATCATCAACATTTTGAGTGATAAGTGTTAATGATTGATTGGACGACTGAGTATGGTATTGCCACTGCGCTAGGGCAAAATGTGCAGGATTCGGTTTTTTATCTGCGACCAATTGCCTGCGCCATTGATACCATGACCACACCAGTTTTGGATCACGAGTGAACGCCTCAGGTGTCGCCAATTCTTCCACACCATAGTTTTCCCACAAGCCTGTTTGCTTATCTCGGAAAGTTGGAATGCCACTTTCTGCTGAAATCCCTGCACCCGTTAAGATGCAAATATGCTGTTTGGATGTCAATAATTTAGCAGCAAGTTCTACTTCTGCTATTAACGCTGGTGATAATTCTGCTAACATGAGCCAACCCTTGCTAATAATGGATATCTCTTCTAATGATAGATGGAATTTGGTGGCTTGTCATATTGTTTGCTGTTATTGCCGCTTTATGGTTGTTGGCAAAGTCACGCGGCGTAAAAGTGGGTGAGACAATTCATAATAAATCGTCTAAAAGCGTGAAAAAACCTATTAATGACGATTTGCAAAAAACATCCGTGCTGATCAAACAGTATTTTCCTGATTATCGAGTCACACGCAAGACCAATCATTTATTGCTCAGTAAACAAGATAAAAAAATTGCAATGATTACGATGGATAAGAAAATTGCTTCAGGTCAGCGCCTGTTGGGTAACGTGCCCGTGATTAATTATCATCGTGTGCCTAACCGTGCCCAGCTAGCGGCTAATTTGCAGCAAGCAGAATAGGCGAGTGTTATAAGCAAAATGCCTATCATATAAGAGAACTGTTTATCAATAGACGAGCACGCACGGCGAAATCCGCAAATATTTTGAGCGCGGGGTTGATGTATATTTGAGATTTAGGGTGCTACTAGGGAAGGATGAAACAAATATTATAAATACGATGATTGGTGCGCTCGGCGGGAATCGAACCCACGACCCTCGGCTTCGGAGACCGATACTCTATCCAACTGAGCTACGAGCGCATAAAAATGGCGTACGGTATTATCAACATCATGCCTAAACGAGCGTTATGAGCAGTAAATATGTCGAAAAATAAAGACCGCTTAGTCTAACAAATAAAATCCATAAAGCCAATGAATGAAGACAGTGATTGATGTTTTTTAAGAAAAAACAGGATAGTCATTAAACAAGCATGGCAATCTACCTGCCTTTTCCCTTATAATGACAGGGAGAATTCATATTTATAATCACCGATTACAAGTGTGCTAGTACGCGGGATGGCTGTTTGCTATTGATAACTATTTGGTTGTCAAAGGAGGACAAGCAGAATGTCTGAGCCGTATAAGCCTTTGTATATGTAATAAGAGAACGTGACGAATGAGAAAAGTAGTTATGTTATCGGCAGCTGCCATTCTAGGAATCGCTAGTATCGCGGTGAGCCAAGCTGAAAGTGTTGTAGACACTCCTGTAACTGTTTCTGATGTAGCAGCAGCGCAGGAAGTGGTAGCAAATGCGCCTGAGCAATTGGGTGATGATACCCAAGCTGCTGCAGATACGACTGATAGCGAGGCATCTGCCGCAGAAACTGCCGCTGCCGCACCTGCGGTTGATGAAGAGCCTATTCCGCAAGATACGCCGCAAGTGCAAAAGCTGATTGCTTTGTATCCTAACTTAATTGCTCGCATTCAGCCAGTTGCTAAAGTGTGCTTTGAAGACGATGAAGTTTGTGATGTGACGGCACGTGCCGCTGGCCCAGCAGCGGGTGATGGTCCTCGTGATGGCAAAGCAGTATACAACGCGGTATGTCAGACTTGTCATGCGGCAGGTCTACTTGGCTCACCAATCTTAGGTGACGCTGGTGCATGGGGACCACGTATCTCTAAGGGTAAAGAAACATTATATACTCATGCTATCAATGGTTTTAACGCCATGCCTGCTAAAGGTGGTGCTGATATCCCTGATGAGGAAGTTCAAAACGCTGTCGATTATATGGTTGGTGAAGCAAGCTAATTATATTGAATATCTGGCTAAGCCTTTTACCCTATATATCAGTGGAGCGCCTATTTCATTAAATGAGATAGGCGCTTTTTTAATGATGAGTATTATCAATACAGTACTTCTAAGGCATTACAGTTGAAATTCACCGATACTAGCCTCACTTTATGACACTACACAGTCTCTTCTGTCTATTTATATTCTAAAAACGATTTTACATAAATTTATAACCAATAAAGAGGTTTTCATGTCTGAGGTACCAGCACTTGCTATCCAGAATTTATCCAAAACCTATAGCAATGGGTTTTCGGCACTCAAAGATGTCAGTTTAACCGTCCCGCAAGGGGGTTTTTTTGCGTTACTGGGGCCAAATGGTGCTGGTAAATCAACCATGATTGGTATTATTAGCTCGCTTTTTAAACCAACCACTGGCAGCGTAAAGATATTTGGCACCGACTTACTAGAGAACCCATCTGTCGCTAAACAGTATCTTGGTATCGTCCCACAAGAGTTTAATTTTAATATGTTCGAAAAAGTCGAAGATATTTTGATTACACAGGCCGGTTACTTTGGTATTCCTGCCAAAGAAGCACGCCCACGGGCAAAACGATTATTAATGGCGCTAGGTCTGTGGGACAAGCGCAATAGCAAATCACGTGAGCTATCAGGTGGTATGAAGCGCCGATTGATGATTGCAAGGGCGCTGATTCATAAGCCAAAATTATTGATTTTGGATGAGCCAACCGCTGGGGTAGATATCGAGTTACGCCGCTCTATGTGGGAGTTTATGCAGCAGATTAATATCGAAGAAAACACCACGATTATTCTGACGACTCATTATCTTGAAGAAGCGGAGCAGCTGTGCAAACGCATTGCAATTTTGGATCATGGTGAAATTCGTATTAATACTGAGATGAAGGACTTGCTAGCGCAGCTATCGGTTGAGACTTTTGTTTTTGATTTGGAGACACCGCTTACGCGTCAATTGGTTTTGGCAGGAGTGACAGACACATCGCAGCCTGATGATCAGACGCTTGAAGTCACACTGACTGAAGGCGAATCGTTGAATGGTGTTTTTGACCAGTTATCCGAGCAAGGTATCACGGTAGCCAGTATGCGTAATAAAGCCAACCGACTAGAAGAGCTATTTATGCGCTTAGTAGACAAAAATATCCAAAGTGCAGACAGCATGAAGGAGGCAGGATTGTGAGTCAAGAAATGATAGATCCTAATAAAACCATGTCATGGAATAAAAAGTGGATTGCTTTTCGCACCATTTTGTTAAAAGAGGTTCGCCGAATTCTGCGTATTTGGCCACAGACCTTGCTGCCCCCAGTTATTACGATGAGTCTCTATTTTGTCATCTTCGGTAAGATGATCGGCTCGCGTGTCGGTGAAATGGGCGGCGTACCATACATGCAGTTTATCGTGCCTGGCCTCATTATGATGTCGATTATTACCAACAGTTACTCCAATGTGGTATCGAGCTTCTTTAGTGCCAAATTCACCTCCAGTATCGAGGAGCTATTGGTTTCGCCAGTATCCAAACATGCGATTTTAATGGGTTATATCAGTGGTGGTATCTTTCGTGGACTAGCCATTGGTATCATCGTTTCAATAGTCGCACTATTTTTTACCGACCTTGGCATTGAGCATTTATTTGTGACGGTATTTACGGTACTGGGTACGTCTATCTTATTTTCACTTGGTGGCTTTATCAATGCCGTGTTTGCTCGCTCATTTGATGATATTTCTATCATTCCAAGTTTTGTGCTTACGCCATTGACCTATCTTGGTGGTGTGTTTTACTCTATGGAAAACTTGTCACCATTTTGGCAAAATATTTCGCTATTAAATCCTATCGTTTATATGGTGAACTCATTCCGTTACGGTATTCTTGGTTATTCTGATGTGAATGTCTGGTATTCGATGGCGGCTATTTTTGTCTTCTGTGCGGTATTCTATACCATCGCCTATCGTTTACTCAGTAATGGCTCACGTGTGCGCTTGTAGATTAGTTTGTAAAATGTAGCTTGTCACCTTATTATAAGAGTCCAACATTGTTGGGCTTTTTTTATGCAAAAAATTTCAATAAGGCATAAGCTTTTGATAATAGCGGTATTAAGTGGCTTTTCCAATGCTGCTATTGCGGCATCGTTTGCTAATATGGATGATTATGATTGGGTCGTCATGGAGACGCCTGTAGATCCTGCAACGTATAAGTATGATTGCCATAACGACTACAAATATGAAACTTATGATGCGCTACAAAACTGTCTTTATAACTTGAGGGAAGATGCGGATAATGCGCTTAGTAAGCAATGGGGTATCAGCGATAAAGTCGTTAGAGAGAGAAATGCGATTTATATCAAAGTTGCTAATCGGAAAAACCCACTAGTATTTGTTGATTACTCCAGTCCTTATGAGGAGGATTTTAATCCTTATTATTCGCTACAAGACTACGATAAATCACGGAAATTACTGACAATACATCAAATATTTTATGAAGGAGAGAGCTTGACGGTAGTTAATTTGGTCACTGGGTTTTGGCAAAATTTTAGTCTCAGAAAGCTAAGTATCTCTCCTGATATGAGATATATAGTCGGTTTTGAAAGTGAAATGGGGGCGACGGAACACGTCAATATTTTGGAGCGACAAGATAGCGGTTACTATGAAGGCTACTATAAACAAGTCTATAGCAGTAGTGACGATTCAAAAAACTACGACAGTCATAAAAAGTTTTATCAAGCAGATAAAGCACAGCAGGTTTATGATAGCGAAACCTTTACTTGGGTAAATGATGATAAGTTTTATGCAGATTCTTTTTATAAGTTGAATGAAGCGGATTCAGCGGCTTTTAGAGTACGATATACCTTTATTAAAAATACCTCAACGAATAAGTGGCAACTGTATGAAGGTAGTAGGTAAATGATTACTATCTCTCATCACATAAAAGCAGCGTTGACTGTCGCAGGACTATTTATATTGACCACAATAGCAGCCTTAGATGCAAATGCAGCACCTTCAGCTTTAGAGCCATCGACAAGTGAAGAGGTATGGATAAAAGTCCCTGCGCCTGTAGCGATAGACTGGTATGAATACAGCTGTCGATACGATCACACTAAATATCGAACGTTTAAAGATTATGAAAACTGTATTTTTAAATCGTTAGGGCAAGTTGATAATTCGCAAAGCCGAAAGTGGGGCTTAAGTGACAGAGTCGTTCGAGAAAAAGATACCATTTATATTAATACACCCAACCATAAGCAGCCATTGGTATTTAAGGATTATCTTGAACCGTTTGAAGAGGAACATAGCGCTCACTATGAATTGCAGTACTACGATAAAGTGCATCATTTATTACAGTTACTACATACTATGTATGAGACTCAAGCGACTGTCATTGTCGACTTAAACACAGGGCGCTGGCAAGAGCTGTATGCGACCACTCTTAAATTTTCTAGCGATATGAATCAAGTGGTAGGGTTTAATGGTAGGCAAGGTATGACCAAAGATATCATGATATGGGAGCGTCAAAAAGGGAATAATGACGGACGCTATGCAACGATATTTGCTAGTAATGAATTATATGAACAAGATTATGATAATGACAAAAAACATGAGGTATACGAAGCGCGAGATATCAGTTGGACAAGCGATAATAAAGTTAACGTTGATTTTTATTACAGAGTCAATCCCACTGACACGGTAGCATTTCGCGTGCGCTATATTTATGCGGCTGATAATAAAGAGGGTAAATGGCAGAGAGTTTTACCTGATGTTAATACCAACGATTAAAAAACAATAAAAAGGTCTAGCTCTCATATGCAAATAACTCTATCAGTAGCCACTGAAATTCGCATCTGTATGACGAGTGCAATACTGCTAATGCTGTCAATGCCAGCACAAGCAGACCTGCCCCAAGCGACGACGGATGACTATGTTTGGGAAATAATAGACAAGCCCGTTTATCCTAACTGGGGTGAGAATTGCAGTAGTGAAGATGAGCGGATTTATCAAGATTGCTTAGATAAAAGCTTGATGATTTATAATCAAAGACTCATCAAGAAATGGGGTTTATCAGAATACATTTCTCGCAAGATAAACAAGACTATCATAAAGGTACCAAATCATGGCCTTATCATATTGATGGACGATTTTGCAGAAGGGGAAAAAGAGCTTAGATATGTTTATCTTTTAGACCATTATGATGCAGATAACAACTGGCTTTATTTATCTGGGCAAATATATGAGACTAACAATACAGTATTGATTGATTTAGATTCAGGCTTCAAGCAAGAGTTTGAAGGATCGCATTTGACATTTTCACCAGACATGACTTATGCAGCCACGGTTAAAGTTGAGTTTCCAGAAGAAGAGGTTATCATTTGGAAAAAGGACAAGTACGGTAGCTATCAGTATGATAAGAACAATATGGATTATGGAAATTTTCGGCAACATTTCAAGTTTTATGACAGTCGGAAGTATAGTCCAATGCCTTACAGTGCAAAGCTTGAATGGGTTACCAATAATAGCTTATTGGTAGATTTTTATTTTAATATGAATGAGCATGACACTATTGCTTATCGAGTACGATTTAATTATGTGAAGACAGAGCCCACATCAGACTGGCAAATGATTCCCATAAAATAGCCCATTGCTGTAAAATAGCGTGTTTTCGTTTTATTATATTTAAGCATGAAAGGTAAGTAACTTATGAGTATTCACGGTATCTTGGGTGAGCAAACCACTGACTATCCAACTGAGTATAGTCCAGAAACCTTGTATCCTATTGCCCGCAGTATGGGGCGTGATGTCATTGGCTGGCAAGACGATAAATTAATGGTTGGCATCGATTGGTGGCAGGCATTTGAGCTGTCTTGGTTAAATCCGCAAGGACTCTCGCAAGTTGCGATCGCACGCTTTGGCATTCCGGCCAGCTCGCCATTTATCGTTGAGTCAAAGTCACTTAAGCTCTATCTAAACAGTATCAACTTTACTGAATTCGCTAGTTGGGCAGAAGTACAAACGCTGATTGCTAAAGATTTATCAGCCTGTGTACAAGCAGACGTGCAAGTTGAGTTGTTTGGCTTAAATGACGACCTGCATAATAAGACAACAGGGTTATTGGTGGCTCAACCTGAGGGTGTTTGTATTGATGACGCGCTTGCTAATACTAGCGAAAAAGTCGCACTGTGTGAGCATCCTGATGCGTCATTGCTAAGTAGTGATAAAGATTTAAACAGTAGCTCTATTTTAGAGAATACTGGCACTGAGCCTTATACTTTTTATTCTAATTTGCTGCGTAGTAACTGTCCGGTGACCAATCAACCAGATTGGGGAACGTTGGCAGTATCGATTATGACGGATAAGCCCATTAATACGGCTAATATACTGCGTTATATTTTAAGTTTCCGTCAGCACAATGGTTTTCATGAGCAATGTGTCGAGCAGATATTTGCTGATCTGAGTCGATATTATGAGCCAAGTGAGCTGATGGTTCGCGCTTGGTATACACGCCGAGGCGGTATCGATATCAACCCTTGCCGTGTGAGTGATATAACCTTGCTACCTAAACCAAGTCGTTTGATTCGCCAGTAGATTTGGTGCTTGCTCATACTCATCAAATGCGTTTATATACTCATATAGGTAGATGTTATTTTGCTTTGACTCGGAGGTATATATGAAAGGCGCCACTGGTTTTTTGACGGTGCTAGCGGCAGCTGCTTTGTCTATTTCTCTCATGCAATCGGCACAAGCAGAGTTTATAGAAAATCAATATAACTGTGAAAATGCTTATATGGAAGTGGCTTATGATTGTGGTAACGATGCGATTGTAGTCGAAAAAAATCGCCTTAATAAAATTTATATGAGTGCTTATCGTACTTTGAATACGACACAACAACAGCGCTTGGATAAAGAACAGCGTATATGGTTAAAGGATCGTAATGATAAGTGTGACTTTGAATATGACGGTCCAATGAATAATTCTGTGGTATACGCCCAGATTAGCGCTAATGTTTGCACCGCTAATGAGACACAGAAACGCAGTAAGGTCATTGCTAAAAGATATAATATTAAGTAGTTTTTTTTAGCTATATTACACGCGAAAAAGCGCCTATCTCATTTAATGAGACAGGCGCTTTTTATGGCACAGTTTTAACGAGTAAAACTATTTGCCGCTTACTTTTGCAATGACGTCTTCACGGCTCAGCATTTGCTTTTGTGCTTCACGGCGATTGACGTATTCGTACTGGCCTTCAGCCAAGTTACGGTCTGAAACCACGATACGATGAGGAATACCAATCAATTCAAGATCAGCAAACTTAACGCCGGGACGCTCGTTACGATCATCAAGAAGTACATTGATGCCTTGTGCTTTTAACTCTTCATAGAGTGCCGTCGCTGTCTGCATGACGGTCTCTTCTTTTGACTTCATCGGTATGATAGCGACTTCAAAAGGAGCGATTGAATCATTAACCGTTGGCGTCTGTGGCCACATGATACCGTTTTCATCGTTGTTCTGTTCGATAGCAGCGGCAATGATACGGCTCACACCAATACCGTAGCAACCCATCATTAGGGTCACAGGCTTACCATCTTCACCAGATACGGTAGCATTTAACGCTTGCGAGTACTTATCACCCAACTGGAAGATATGACCGACCTCGATACCACGTTTGATTTTTAGGCTGCCTTTACCATCAGGAGAAGGGTCGCCTTCCTGCACATTGCGTACATCAACGACACGAGTAATGCTCGCATCACGCGCCCAGTTCATACCAGTGGTGTGTTTATTGACTTCATTGGCACCGCACACAAAGTCTGACAAAGTTGCTGCCGAACGATCAACGAAGACAGGCATATCCAAATTAACGCCAATATAGCCTTTGTGCAGACCAGCAGCTTTCAGTTCTTCATCAGAAGCCATTGTCAGCGGTACATTGGCCTCTTCGATTTTCTCAGCTTTGATCGTATTTAGCTGATGATCACCGCGTAATACGATAGCGATAAGCTGTGGCTCATCATTTTCGGTATGACCATGGACGATTAACGTTTTGACCGTCGTTTCTAATGGTAAGCCTAAATGTTCAGCAACCATTTTACAGCTGGTCATATTTTCCGTCAGGACGTCTTCGCGCTCCATCTTCGGTGGCTGACGCTCAGCGGTGCTCACTGATTCAGCAAGCTCAACGTTGGCCGCATAATCAGAAGAATCAGAGAAGGCGATATCATCTTCGCCGCTGTCTGCCAATACATGAAATTCATGTGAAGCAAACCCACCAATAGAGCCTGTATCTGCCTGTACTGCACGGAAATCTAAGCCCAAACGGGTAAAGATACGCGTGTAAGCGTCATACATATCATGGTAAGTCTTTGCCAATGAGGCTTGGTCAACGTGGAACGAGTAAGCATCTTTCATGGTAAATTCGCGGGCGCGCATCACACCAAAACGTGGACGAATCTCATCACGGAATTTGTTCTGAATTTGGAAAAAGGTGATTGGTAATTGTTTATAACTACGCAGCTCGCCTTGCGCCAGATTGGTGATGACTTCTTCATGCGTCGGACCTAATACAAAATCGCGATCATGACGGTCTTTGAAGCGCAATAGCTCAGGACCGTAATCGTTAAAGCGTCCGGTCGTTTGCCAAAGCTCAGCAGGCTGGGTCATCGGCATGAGCACTTCTTGTGCACCAACTTCTTGCATCTCTTCACGAACAATACGTTCGACTTTTTGCAAGATGCGTAGCCCCATGGGCAACCAAATATATAACCCAGAAGCAATCTTTCGAATAAGACCGGCACGCACCATCAATTGACTTGAGGCGATATCGGCATCACTTGGGGTTTCTTTTAGAGTGGCAAATAAAAATTGACTGGCTTTCATAAATAAAGCGTAACCTTATCAACGATAAAATAAATAAGAAATAGTAGGATATTGAGCGTGTGCTTTGATGGCCGACGCAAGCTTACCTTTGTATCACTTGGTAATAGTCTAGGACATGCCTAGCTAAAAAGTACTGCGACAAACAGTACATGAATAGAAAGTGCGTTCATAAAACGCCTTACAAAAAAGGCTGGAACTTTTCATTTTGTATTAAAACGTTGATGTTGGCAGCGTCATACTTTACGCATAAAGACCAAAAAAATAGATGTACGCCAACATTTTGCTTATACAATCTGACTATGTTAGGTAAAGTTAGCCTAAGACGCAATGACTTTTTGTTTTTTCAGACAGAACGTGACTTAAACGAGCAAATGAGGTCACTACAACTCGATTATTTACCAGTTTTTAGGGTATTTATAGTAAATGGTAGCGCTAGTCATTATGTAGCGTATTGGTAGTTATTACTTGAAGTTGTTGCTCAAAAGTAGCATTTATCATTTAGACAGTTATTTGTTATACGTTTAATAAAAATAAATGATAAAACTCTGAGGGTGTTTATATGAATAATCCTGACAATCGATCTCCTGTTAATAATGATGCGACTAACTCACAAGCGAAAAAACCCATTGCGATGATGTCGTGGATGATATTGCTCATCGGTTTAGCAGCTATCGTCTTTGCTATTTATAGTGTGCAGAATATAACCAAGGAAGAGCCGATAGAAACCATTACTCGTGAAGGCGTGGTCACACAAATTCAAAAGTTAAATCGTTTGGAAACGGTGGCGTTCAGTGTCGATACCGTCATTACCAGTCAACGTCCTGGCAGTTGGATGAAGCTGTGGCAAGACGAGCAAAAGGGTTTGTTTATCGCGCGCGGACGAGTGGAGGCGGGGATTGATTTAAGTGCACTTACCCCAGAGATGGTACAAGTGGTGCAGCCTGAAATTAACGTCGATGAGGTACAAGAAGCGGGTGCTAATACGCCAGTCTCAGTGATGCCGCAAATCAATATTACCATCCCACCATCAGAGATATTTTCAGTTTATCTAGACGATATCGAGATTTATGATTGGCAAACAGGTGCTTTTGGCATGATGCAAGTCGATCCAAAAATATTGCAACAAGCGCAAAGTATGGCAAAAAAAGAAGTACTCGAACGCGCTTGTCGTGGTGATGTCATGAATATGGCACTAGAAAATGCGCAAACCCAACTGCAACAGCTATTTTCGTTAACTGGCGCAGTTGTGACAGTAACGACTCAAGGTGCAGGCGCGTGCCAGATGCCAGTAAAATAATGCATACATAATTTTATTAGAGCCATAGACTAGATAATCATACGTTAGCTTATTCATTGGAAACACTTAAAGTAACGCCATTTATATTGTATAGTAGAGCTTATCTATTATTCATAATCAACTTATGAATTTCGTTGGTAATATAACCCTATATAAAGGGTGGCGTATATGACAACTCTTAATAATAAACCGTCTTCTAAGCCTGAACGTCAGCTTAATAAGCGCCCTAAAGCAAAGGAGTCGCTTTCTTTTGCGACATGGGTGCTGTTAATTATAAGCTTCACTCTACTAGCCTATGCCCTATACATTATCCAAACCCGCATATTATAAGCAGCCAGCTGATACTAGGGCGTGTCCTCAATTCAATCGATTACTTTCTAAATGGGCTAAAAATAGCTAAATTTTGCCAAACATCGTCAAATAGTTTCTTAATATCTCGATATTATGTGCGCTACTTTCCTTGTTTGACGGTAATTTATCTCATTTTTATCACCATTTTTAAAATGAGGACACGCCCTAGGAAGGGTACATAATGTGATTAAAATACAATAGCTAATAGCTGAAACTCTTAGTAAATTGAGGCTTTAGTATTGATGTAATGCGTCGCTATTTTTTAAATTCAGCAATCGCTAATTGGCGAGCCGCTTTATGTTCGACTATCGGTAATGGGTAATCAATATCAGCAAATTTACCGCCCTTTGCCAGTGCTTGACGCATTTTATCCTCGCTATGCAAGATAGTGGTAGGAATGGCTTTTAGCTTAGGCAGCCACGTCTTGATAAATTCGCCATCGGTATCGTGGGTTTTGGCTTGGCTAAAAGGGTTCATAATGCGAAAGTAAGGTGCAGAGTCGGTGCCAGTCGACGCGCTCCATTGCCAACCCCCATTATTGGAGGCAAAGTCGCCGTCTATCAGCTGCTGCATAAAATAACGCTCACCTAAGCGCCAGTCAATCAATAAATCCTTGGTCAAAAACATCGCCGTGACCATCCGCAAGCGATTGTGCATAAAGCCTGTCGCATTCAGGCAGCGCATTGCCGCATCGACTAACGGCACGCCAGTTTTACCTATGCACCATGCCTCAAAATCGTCTTGATTATATGACCAGTTAATTTTGACATCAGTCTCATGTTTATAAGCTTGATGGCGAATCAGCTCGGGCTTATAGTCTAAAACATGGCGATAGAAATCTCGCCAAGCCAGCTCACTTATCCAGCGGTTAATGTCGTTATTATCAGTGTTGTCAAAGCTATCCCCGCTGTCTAAGGTGTCACCGTCATTCCCATGTAATTCTCCCAGTGCTTTGCTTAATTGTAGGGTAGCTTGTAAGTAGCAAAGTCTGGGGCTGATTGCGCCAATAGTCAGGTAGGCAGATAGCTGACTGGTGGCATTTAAACTGGGTACATCGCGACTGATATCGTAGTTATCAATATCCTCAGCGATGAAGTCCTCTAAACGCTGGCACGCCGCCGCTTCGCCAGCAGGGTAGGCTGCCCGAGCGTGCTCAAGCTGTACGTCTATATCCATGTGCTCTAATAAACCAGCATTTTGCAGTGCCTTTTGATAATCTTCGACTACTTCTTTACTTACTCTTTCTATATCTTCGATAGTAGCACTGGCGTTTGAGACTTCTAGTTTGGCTTTAGTGTTGCCATTTATGGCGTATGCCTCATGCATTTGTATGGTGCTGATATCCAAGGTATGCCGCCATTTTTTATAAAATGGGGTAAACACCTGATACATGCTGTCATCGTTCGTGGTGATGGTTTGTGGTGGCAAGATACATTGATCATGCCAGCGGATAAATTCTATATCGTTGTTTGCAAGATTTTTGGTTAATTGCTCATCACGCTTAATCTCATTGCCTTCGTACTCGTGATTTGCCATCACAGTGCTGATCTGGTTCGCGCTACAGATATCTAGCATCGCCTCAACACAGTCAGTAAAGCTTGGACAGAGCTGTACTGTTAAGTGGATATTTAATTGCGTTTGCAGAGATTTGGCTAGGATAGGCAAGGTGCGTGCGATATGGTCGAGCTGTGTCAGCGACATGTCATGTGCTTGCCATTGTTCAGGCGTCACGAAGTAAATAGCGCTTACTGAGGCGTTATCCGCATTTGCCTGCTCGCAAAGCGCAGCTAGCGCGGTATTATCATGAACTCGCAGGTCATGACGAAACCACATTAAATAATGTGCTGGGTTTACGCTAGTGGCATCGTCGCTATTGTTGAAGTTGCTTGTTTCGGTGCTATCTGTACTATCGGTGTTATGAGACGTTTCCGCCGCCGTTTTAGACATTCAACTATCCCTCTATTAATCAATCGCAATCATAAACAAAACTGGTAATAAAAGTATGCTAGGATAAGTTTTTGGATGCAATGGATTTACCATTCAATTAACAAATCCTCATATTTACGCTTTAGCGTTGGCAATTGACGTTTACTTGCCGTCAATGTAGCGAAGACAGTCTAATAATGTCGTACTGAGTGTTATATCTAAGGTCACATCATGCACGTTAAGTTTTGCGGATTTACCCAGCCTAATGATATTAAAATTGCCGCCCAGTTGGGTGTTGATGCGGTTGGCTTGGTATTTTATCCGCCCAGTCCACGCGCTGTCACTATCGAGCAGGCGCAATCGTTAAGTGCTTCTTTGCCAGCTTTTATAAGTATAGTGGCTCTAGTGGTGAATATGCCGCGCGCAGAGCTGATAGAATTAGCGAATCAGGTCGCTTTTGATATCATTCAATTCCATGGTGATGAAACACCGGAGCAATGTGCGCAGCTGGCCAGTGCGGTCAATAAACGCTGGATAAAAGCGCTGCGTATCAATGCTGACCAACACACTGCCGCTAGCGTAAGCGCCGAAATTAATGAGTTTGCCGCCGCTGGCGCGAACAGTATCTTATTGGATGCTTACCATCCCCATAAATATGGCGGCACAGGGGCACGTTTTGATTGGAGTCTGCTACCGCAAGACAGCTCGCTACCTATTATTTTAGCGGGCGGACTGGATGCCGATAATGTCGCTGCCACTTTAGACTTGCCTATTTATGCGGTCGATGTCAGCGGTGGGATTGAGTCTGACAAAGGCAAAAAAGACGCTGCCAAAATGCGTGCCTTTATGAAAGCGGTAAAACGCGACCGATGGCAAAATGAGACGCTTGGCGAACCTTCGAATATCAGTAACTAGTTTTTTAGCCGTGAATTTTTATCCGTTAAATAGCTAATTACTTGGAAAATTTTCCCCTTATTTATCTTAAAAAATACCACTTATTATAGTAGGAATTATCATGAGTCATGTCGCGAGCA
This sequence comes from Psychrobacter sp. UBA6739, assembly GCF_002453835.1. Taxonomy (NCBI): domain Bacteria; kingdom Pseudomonadati; phylum Pseudomonadota; class Gammaproteobacteria; order Moraxellales; family Moraxellaceae; genus Psychrobacter; species Psychrobacter sp. UBA6739. The sequence continues at coordinate 8,148 of NZ_DKHR01000013.1, read as the reverse complement.
AAGATCTATCTACCACTGCTAAAGCTATCAATACCTTCACCAATCCAGAGAACGTGCAAGATTTCAATCAATATCCTGATGCCCGTGGACATTTCGGCGTGCATGGCGGTCGCTTTGTCTCTGAAACCTTGATGGCAGCACTAGAAGAGCTAGAAACGTTATATAACACAGTCAAAAAAGACCCTGCGTTTTGGGAAGAATATCACAATGATTTGGTCAACTATGTCGGCCGCCCAACGCCTTTATATCATGCTAAGCGATTGAGTGATGAGATCGGCGGTGCGCAGATTTATTTTAAACGTGAAGACTTAAACCATACTGGCGCACATAAAGTTAATAACACCATTGGACAAGCGCTACTTGCCAAAATGAGTGGTAAAAAACGCATTATTGCGGAAACGGGTGCAGGTCAGCATGGCGTAGCGACGGCGACAATCGCCGCGCGCTTAGGGCTTGAATGTATCGTTTATATGGGCGCGGACGATGTCGAGCGTCAAAAGATGAACGTCTATCGTATGCGTTTGCTCGGTGCAACAGTGGTACCAGTGACTTCTGGTTCACGTACCCTAAAAGATGCCATGAACGAAGCCATGCGCGACTGGGTCACCAATGTCGATAGCACGTATTATATTATTGGTACGGTTGCAGGTCCACATCCTTATCCGCTATTGGTACGCGATTTCCAAGCGATTATCGGTAAAGAAGCACGTATTCAGCATCTGCAAATGACGGGTAAATTACCAGATGCATTAGTCGCTTGTGTGGGTGGTGGCTCAAACGCTATTGGCTTGTTCTTTGATTTCTTAAATGATACTGACGTTAAAATGTATGGCGTTGAAGCAACGGGTGACGGTATCGAAACGGGTCGTCATTCAGCACCATTGGCTGCTGGTCGTATCGGTGTACTGCATGGTAACCGTACCTATCTGATGGCCGATGATGAAGGTCAAATTCAAGAAACGCATTCTATTTCAGCGGGTCTTGATTATCCTGGCGTTGGTCCTGAGCACAGCTTCTTAAAAGACATGAAGCGTGTTGAATATGTGGGCTGTACTGATAAAGAGTCGTTAGAAGGCTTTCATGAAGTCACGCGCAAAGAAGGTATTATCCCTGCGCTCGAATCTGCGCATGCCATTGCTTATGCATTGAAGCTAGCTAAGACGATGACCGCTGATCAAACCATTATCGTTAATATGTCTGGTCGTGGCGATAAAGACTTGCATTCAGTGATGAAGGCGGAAGGGATTGAGTTGTAAAAGGACGTTTTTTTTGAAGACAGATATGGTGGACTTAGTAAACTTAATAAACGATAGGTTTATTGAGTTTACAAAGGAGCAGGTATTTTCTAAAGAAACCGATGACTTTCTAGGCTTTGCTCAACAAAAATTTAAGCTAAATTCGAAAAATGATTGGAACGAAATTATTGCTTCTGAGGATATTTTAGAAGACTCTAATGAAGCCTTAAAAAGTTTTTTGAAGTTTGGTTTATCAGGTCCTACCAAATATAATGATTTGGGTGAGAAGTATCTGAGATTATATGGAGTTTTGAATGCTGTTTACCAACAGCAACAAGCTATTCTACATATATTTAAGCTATTCAATTGTCCAAATCCAAAATCTATAAAACAAGAATTCAATAATTTATCTATAACACAAGCTCGTCATAAGCTAGGTGCTCATAGTATTAATTATACTATCCAAGGTGATTCTGAGACTGAAATGTTTGTACCTGTTAGATTACAGTTCGATGACTATGAGCTGACATATTTTAACCCTAAAAATGACGAAAGTAATAATATTGACCTTAAGTTAACTATTGAAGAGCATAGCAAACTAATCTGTAAGACTTATTTATTGATAGCTAATAAAGTTATTAAGACAGTCTACAAGGGTAATATCAGTAAGCAGGAACAGGTATTATCTGGTTTCAATAATCTAGAAAAGGTTATGAATGGAGCATGGTTAGTACAAGGTCAAAATGGCGACACTATTATCAATATAAAATTTAAATAATAACTTGTCTGAAGAGATAGATAACTAAAGAGACCACTATGACCCGTATTGAAAGCACTTTTGAAACCTTAAAAGCACAAAATAAGAAAGCACTGATTCCTTATGTCATGGCAGGCGATCCTAATCCAAGTAACTTCGTTGGCTTGCTACATGACCTAGTGAAGCACGGCGCCGATATGATCGAAGTAGGCTTACCGTTCTCTGATCCGATGGCAGATGGCCCAGTCGTCGCTTTAGCTGGAGAGCGTGCATTAGCCGCAGGTACGAGTACACGTGATGCCCTAAAAATGGTCGCGGAATTCCGTCAGCAAGACACGCAGACCCCCATTATTTTGATGGGATACCTCAATCCCGTGGAAATCATTGGTTACGATAACTTCGTTGCGTTATGCGAGCAGTCAGGCGTTGATGGTATTTTGATGGTTGATTTACCACCAAGCGAGGCGGGCAGTTTTACCCAGCATTTGACTGACCATGCGATGAATGAGATTTTCTTACTCTCACCAACGACTTTGCCTGAGCGCCGTGAGCAAGTATTGACCCATTGCGGTGGTTATATTTATTATGTGTCATTAAAAGGCGTGACGGGTTCGGCAACGCTTGATACTGATGATGTTGCGACTCAAGTGCAAGCGATTAAAGCAGCGACTGATTTGCCAGTATGTGTGGGTTTTGGTATTCGTGATGCAACGTCTGCCAAAGCGATTGGAGCGCATGCGGATGGTATTATTGTCGGTAGTGCCTTGGTTCAAAATTTTGCTGATATAGATGCAAATGATAACACTGCGGTTGCCGCGGCTCAGCAAAAAATCATGGCAAAAATGGATGAGCTACGCGGTGCACTTGATAGTTTGAGAGCCTGAGTTAAATAAAGTTAAATTATCGTCACTTAAATCGTCATGGCAATATGAATAACAATGTTTATAAAGACAGGGTTAAATGACTTTGCTAAAGTTAGTTTACGTGTGTAAACTAACATCACATATAAATTGTTACAGTTTCACGTAAGCGTGCCTTATAACTGTAGCTTTATAGCTGCGAAAGTTATGAGAATATGTGACGATTAAACTGATCCTTATAAATCGATTCTTAGGGACAAGCGCATGAGCCAGCTTGTCGATAAGCCTTTGATAATGGCGAATAATATGACTGATACGATAATAAAACCTGATATGACGACTCCGAACCATACTGAAAAAAGCAACGCTGAGCCAAACGGTAATACTGCTGGGCAATCGTGGTTTAATCGCCCGATACCGGGTATTAAACAGCAATTGACAGCGCCTTTGACAGCAGTAGAGACTGAACCGTCAACTAAGTGCAGTAATTGTCATTCGATGATTACCAACACGGCGCTGATTTTTAACTGCTATGTTTGTCCGCATTGTGATCATCATTTACCGATGAGTGCTCGTGAGCGCTTAAACTGGTTGCTCGATCAGGTAGAAGGCGAGCTAGGTCAACAGTTTACTGCCAAAGATCCGCTAAGCTTTGTGGATAGTAAGCCTTATCCGCAGCGTATGACCGAAGCACAAGATAAGACAGGCGAGTCTGAGGCGCTAATTGTGATGTATGGCAAGCTACGCAACCTTGATGTGGTTACGTGTGCCTTTGATTTCCGCTTTATGGGCGGCTCTATGGGCTCTGTCGTTGGTGACCGTTTTGTCCAAGCAGCTGAAAAAGCGCTTGAAGATAAAGTGCCTCTAGTATGCTTTGCTGCTTCTGGTGGAGCGCGTATGCAAGAAGGTTTGCTTTCTTTGATGCAGATGGCTCGTACTGCCGCCGCGATTGAGCGTTTGCGAATTGCTGGCGTGCCCTATATCGTGATATTGACCAATCCTGTTTATGGCGGTGTGACTGCATCGCTCGCTATGTTAGGTGATATTCATTTAGCAGAGCCAAAAGCCATGATCGGTTTTGCTGGTAAGCGCGTGATTGAGCAAACGGTTCGTGAGACACTAGAAGAGCCGTTCCAGCGCGCTGAGTTCCTACTAGAGCATGGCGTGGTCGATGAAGTGGTACATCGTCATCAACTGATTGATACCATTTATCGTTTGCTGGCAAAGTTAAGCAACATGCCTAATGTCGATGCTTAACTTGCTCAGTGGCTTGACTCATAGATAAGTGAGTTTATCACTGCATATTATTTAGCAGCAGGCTAAACTTTTCTTACAGAGTAAAATCAATCAATAGCATTTATCGTCAATCGCGGTAAATGCTATTTTTGCTTTTTGGGCAGGTAGTTATATACTGTCTCTACTTTCTTAATGAATGCTTTCTTATCGACCATTTTTTATTCAAATATTTCAATATAGGTTCTGTCAATGACTGATTCTCTACTTTCTAACTCTAACACTCCCAATAATCACTCTAGCTTGACCGAATGGCTCGATTATATGCAACAGATTCATGTATCGGCAATAGATATGGGGTTGTCGCGAGTTTTGCCAGTTGCTGAGGCGTTAGGCGTGGTACAGTCAGCCAAAGACGATGCTTATGTATTTACGGTGGCGGGTACGAATGGGAAAGGCTCAACGACCGCTATCATCGCGCAGATGTGCCAAGCAGCAGGTTATAAAACGGCTCTGTATCAATCACCGCATCTAAGTGTATTTAACGAGCGCGTGCGTATCAATGGCGAGATGGTCAGTGACGAGACGTTAATTGATGCCTTTAGCAAAGTAGAAGCAGCGCGATTAGCATGTGAGCTGACCTTGTCATTTTTTGAGATGACCACGCTTGCCGCATTATTAATATTTGCCGAAGCGGACTGCGATGTTTGGGTGTTGGAGGTCGGGCTGGGTGGGCGCTTAGATGTGGTCAATATCATCGATGCTGATATGGCAGTGATTACCAATATCGCTATCGATCATGTCGATTGGCTGGGTGACAATGTCGAAGATATTGGGCGTGAGAAAGCAGGTATCTTACGTGATGGTATCAGTGTGGTTTATGGCGCTACTGTGATGCCAGTCAGTGTGCAGCAAGCCATTGATAAGCATCAGGCGACCTGTTATCAAGTTGGGCGAGATTTTGATTATCGTGAAGTGGATGCAAGCGCTTGGCAATATAGCAATGCTGCTGTCACCATGCAGTTACCGCGCCCAGCACTATCATTGACCAATACTGCCAATGCATTATCAGCAGTGCTTGCAAGTTCGTTGAATATCGATAGCACTGCTATCGAGCAAGCATTACAAACGGTCAAGCTCGCCGGTCGCTTTGATTATCGCGAGACCCATAATCGCCATTGGTTGTTCGATGTCGCGCATAACGAGCAAGGCGTTGAGTTTTTATTGGCGCAATTATTACCGCTTTGGCAACAGCATCTAGCCAATCAAAATAGCTTTGATGCTCTTAATCAAAGCAGTAGTCAAAACAGCAGCCAAAAAAACCAAGCTGAACGCAGACCTGCCAGCATTAAAATGCTATTTTCTATGTTGGGTGATAAAGATATCAATAAAGTCGTGCAGCATTTGACGATAGCGGGCTTACCGATTAGCGATTGGTTTGTCGCTGAGATTGATTATCCACGTGCTGCGAGCACCGAGCACCTGCAAGGTATTCTATCGAGCTATGTCGACAATGCTCAAATACACGAATTTAAACGTTTATCAGAAGCGACCGATGCAGTTATCAATGCCAGTCAGCCGCAAGACCTTATCGTGGTATGTGGCTCCTTTCATACGATCGGCGAGGCACTGGCAGCACTGACGGTTGATAATTAACATTAAAATGGTGCTTATTTAATGTTAATCTTAGCAGTAGCATGATGGCAGACAGTATGAAAAATATGCTTTATAATCAAAGTGATTTGGCAAGTTGCTCTATAATGGCATTAAACGCTTGGCATAACATTTAAAAACGGATGGACGCAACTGGTGGCAATGACACCTATCAAGGCTATTAAAACTATCTAAACACAGTTTTGAGACGACAGTTGCGCCGCTCAATCAACCTTATTACCAACTAAGAGACGTAAACGGATGAACTTTTCGAGACAAGCCTTATTGGGCATTGGGATGATTATCGGCGGTAGCGTGATGCTATACGCCATGGTGCAACAGATTGGTGATAGTAATGAACCACAACCAGCGTCAGCAATGGTAGATAAGCCAAGCCCTGAGCAAGAGTCTCCTCAGCCGCTGACGACGGATATCGAGACTGAAAAACGTATCTTGGCAGAAAAACAAAAAGAGCGCGCTGCTCGTGTTGCTGAACAAGAAAAACGTGCCCAGCAGTTCTTAACTGAACAGGAAGCCGCTGAGGCGGAAGCATTGGCAAAAGCCCGTGCAGAAAGTCAGCAGTATATGGCCAGTAGCGCAGCAGCTGCTGAAGAGAGTGACAAATCCAAATCCGACGCGGAAAAAAATGACGCTACAACGCCAATAAAAAAGACTAGCGCTGCTGAGTCAGCTGAAAGTGAGACAAACACTGGCAACCAGCAAAAAGCTGCCCAAGCGCAACAAGAGGCTCAAAGGCAAGCGGCGATTAAAGAGCAGGCTGCCGCCAAGAAACTAGCAGACAGTAAAAAAGAAGCGGAAGCAAAAAGACAAGCGGATGCTAAGAAACAAGCGGATGCTGCGGCTGAGAAAAAACAAGCGGCAGCAGAAGCGGCTAAAAATGAGCCACCAAAATCGCCTTCTGATTATCAAGTTAAAAGAGGAGATGGGCTGATTAAACTGGCGCGGCAATACAATATGCCAGTAGAAGTGTTGGCACAAGCGAACGATCTGTCACCGTCGACATCGCTACAATTGGGTCAAAACATTACCATTCCATCACGTAAGCAAGTGGAGCGATTAGCACGTGAAGCGGCAGCGGCTGAGCAGGCACGTGAAGACAAGCGTCAGAAAGAAGAGGCTTTAGCCAAAAAATCAGCGGATGCTAAACGTGAAGCACAGCAGAAACTCAGCGAAGCCCGTAAAGAAGTCAAAGAAACTGACGCTAAAGGCAGCTTTGGGGTGCAAGTAGCATTGGCAAACGATCAAGCCAAAGCGGATGAGCTGGCAAAGAAATTTAAATCCGCAGGCTACCAAGTTAAGACCAGCCCTACCAGCCGCGGGGTTCGCGTCATCGTCGGTCCTGAGCGAGGTAAAGTGGCGGCATTAGCGTTGAAAGATAAAATCAATAGCGATCCTAAGGTCAATACGACCAGTGCTTGGGTTTTATACTGGCGCTAAAATAGCATTAAAATCACGATAATCGGATGACTGTTATTGCTAAATAAACAGCAGAGTCTTGGTTAGATTTTATTGTTTTATCTGAGTTTTATTCAAACACGACATTTATTGTCGTGTTTTTTGTTTTAGTGTTTGCTGATTGGCGTAAGCTTAGCTACGATGTGCGCCGATTGCCCCTGATTTTTTCTGTATAACGGGTCAGCCTATAAGGGCTGCCCTGTCGCAGTTGAGTATATATGTCACTTTATGGAAGTCGTCATACATATTTGGCTGCCTTAATCATGTATAAGGTAAAACCATGTCATTTGGTGTTATATTTTTAATATTGGCCGTTGGGTTTTTAGGGCTGATTACTGTACCAAAGCTATTGAAAAAACCCCCAGTTGTTGAGCCTGATCCAAAGCCAGTACGCGGTGATGAGTTGGCTATTTGGCCGTTTGCGCCGATGCCGATTATGACGGATACGGAAGTCATTTTCTTTAATAAGCTAAAAAGTGCGTTGCCGGAATATCATATTTTCGTTCAAGTTCAACTGTCACGTATTATCGAAGGCAATAGCAGTGAGGCGTCCGAGCGTAGCTTTTGGTTCAATCGTATCTGTCGTCAAAGCGTCGATTATGTGATTGTGGATATTGATGCGCAGACCACGCTGGTTGCTATCGAGCTTGATGATTGGACACACACGAGTAAAGCGCGTCAAAAGGCGGATGACAAAAAAGACAAAGCCCTTGCTAGTGCCGGTATCGCTATTGTGCGCTTTCACGCTGAGCGCATGCCAAGCGCAGATATGCTCAGGTACGAGCTGATGCAAGTGATTGAAAATTATTGATAAAGTATCTTTGGCGGGCAGTCAAGATTAGTCGCAACAACGGCATTTATTTTTTTGTGTAACATTGCTGTTATATTCGTTTACTTTATAGATAAGTTGTTTGGTGGTGTATCAAAAAGTATG
>NZ_DKHR01000018.1:172236-192386 GCF_002453835.1 Psychrobacter sp. UBA6739 | reverse complement strand
CCAATTTTATTATGCCACTACAATGATACCTAGTTTTTCATCAGGATTTTTGGAGTTCCAACCATTGAGTTGGCTGGTTTTTGCTGTAGGCTGAGTTGTATGAAGAATTAAAAAAGCATACTGTGTATGATCAAAATCATCTTTAAGCCAATTATTCAGTGTATTCCAGAAATTAGCATGACCGTCAGTGAGAAAGTCCGTTTGATCATAATGTTTACTTTCTATTTGTTCATTATTTTCTACTGCTTTACCACGTATACTTATATCACCATCACTTTCAAACCAAATTGACTGACCTTCATTCAACTCAAAACACTTTTCAATACCAAGTAAAATTTGATAGTGAAACCCTCGTAAGGTAGGTAGTACACTGCTTTTAGTTGAATTCATTGTGATACCGCATTTAGATTTAAATCATAAATTTTAGATAAGGTGAAGCTTAGCACTTAGATATCATACTTTACAACTAATGTTTAGATTAACTTATAGTAGATAAATTTACTCAAGACCATCCCAGATTCTGTGTAACTGCCATTTAGATTAAATGCCTGCTGATGCGGTGATGCGGTCATCAACTATGAGTAAAAGGTAAGCGAGAGAAGGTGTTAACAACTATTCATCCTCTGAACGCTTTTTAGCCTCAGCTATCAACTCATGAATTTTCGCACTTTCCTTTAGCACGCAAGCATCATAGGCAGAGAGCGGCTTAGACTCATGCTCTTTTTCCTGATCTTGCTTGGCTTTTTCTGCTAAATATTTTTCAAGTTTATCAGCTTCAGAATTACCCATAGCTTATCCTCCGTATGATTTTTACCCTATAAAAAACGGCACTGAGATCAGTGCCGTTCTATCAGTCGTGATAATGTAAAAGTTAACCACGACTCATCAAATACTGATGCACCACGTTATCAATCCCAGCTTAAAATCACCTTACCGCATTGCCCACTTTCCATGATATCAAAGCCTTCTTGGAAGTCATCAATGTGCATGCGGTGGGTAATGATGGGCGATAAATCAATACCGCTAATCAGCATTTGCTCCATCTGATACCACGTCTCCCACATCTCACGGCCATAAATGCCTTTTAGGGTTAACGCCTTAAAAATAATCTTGCTCCAATCCACCGTGGTGGTGTTCGGTAAAATGCCCAAAAGAGAGATTTTAGAGCCGTTATACATGTTACTAATCATCGAATCAAAAGCCTGAGGCGAGCCTGACATTTCAAGCCCAATATCAAAGCCGTGCATTTTTAACTCAGCAATGGCACCTTCGATGGTTTCACCTTTGGCTGGGTTGATGGTCATGGTCGCGCCCATTTTTTTGGCAAGCGCTAGGCGATAATCACTGATATCACTGACCACAATATTACGCGCCCCTGCGAAGCGGCAAATCGCTGTCGCCATAGAACCAATCAGTCCCGCACCCGTGATTAGCACATCTTCACCAAGGACAGGAAATGAAAGGGCAGTATGCGTGGCATTGCCAAAGGGGTCCATGATGGCTGCCATCTCATCGCTGATACGCTCATCGAGCTTGATGACATTATCGGCAGGTATCACCAAATATTCGGCAAACGCGCCATCGCGGTCGACGCCCACGCCGATGGTGTTTTCACACACATGCAGCTTGCCACGGCGGCAGTTACGGCAATGCCCACAAGCGATATGTCCTTCGCCAGTGACTCGGTCGCCCACTTCAAAGTGCTTCACACCATCGCCTATTTCGCTAATGATACCGACGTATTCGTGTCCGATAATCATTGGTGTCTTGATGGTTCTTTCTGACCACTCATCCCACTTATAAATGTGCAAATCTGTACCACAAATGGCGGTTTTCTTAATTTTGATTTTAACGTCATTGATGCCAACAGTAGGTTCTGGCATGTCTTGCATCCAGATGCCTTTTTTGGCATGGGCTTTAACCAGTGCTTTCATACTTTTCTCTTATTTAACGGTGTTGTACTTAATGGTTGAATCTAGCGAGTGAATACCGAACGATGCTTAATCAATCACTTTCATTTGCTTGGCGACTTTGATAAAGGCGGTGATACACTTGTCTAGCTGCTCGCGAGTATGGGCAGCAGAGAGCTGGACACGGATGCGAGCTTGGTCTTTGGGTACGACAGGGTAGAAGAAGCCAATCACATAAATGCCTTCTTCAAGCAGTGCGTCTGCCATCTGTTGCGAGACGTTGGCGTCATAAAGCATGACCGCACAAATTGCCGATGCGGTGGGCTTGATATCGAAGCCTGCATCTTGCATTTTTTTCACAAAGTAGGCGGTATTTTCATGCAATTTATCTTGTAGTGTATTGTCTTGCGATAGCATTTCAAACGCTTTTACCCCAGCGGCAGCCACCATAGGAGGAATAGAGTTTGAAAACAGATACGGACGTGAGCGCTGACGCAACATCTCAACGATTTCTTTTTTACCCGTGGTAAAGCCGCCAATAGCACCGCCAAATGCCTTACCCAAAGTGCCAGTGATCAGCTCAATATCACCACGTAGATCAAACAATTCAGTCACGCCGCCACCAGTGTGACCGACCACGCCTGCTGAATGCGACTCGTCAATCATTATCATGGCATCATATTTTTGTGCCAACGCATAAATCTCATCCATTGGCGCGACATTACCATCCATCGAAAACACACCATCGGTCACAATCAAACGAAAACGCTGTGCTTGTGCCGCTTGTAATTGAGTTTCTAAATCCTGCATATCCGCATTTGCATAGCGATAACGGGCCGCTTTACACAGGCGCACACCGTCGATGATTGAGGCATGATTTAATGAATCAGAAATAATGGCGTCCTCAGCGGTCAGCAGTGGCTCAAAGGCACCGCCATTCGCATCGAAACAGGCCGCATAAAGAATCGTGTCTTCGGTATTAAAAAACTTAGAAATCGCCGCTTCTAATTGCTTATGCAAATCTTGCGTACCGCAAATAAACCGCACCGATGACATGCCATAACCTGAGTTTTCGATGGCTTCGATAGCTGCCTTTTTAATCTCAGGGTGATCAGACAATCCAAGATAATTATTGGCACAGAAGTTAAGCACTTCACGGCCATCAGTGATCTTAATGAGCGCATCTTGTGGAGATGTAATCACGCGCTCGGTTTTATACAGTCCTGCCGCGCGTATATCACTGATTTCTTGTTGTAGGTGTTTCTGAAAGTCTTGATACATAAAGATTCCTTTTTTAATATTATTGGCGTTTGCATTGATAATGCAGATATTAGGACTGCTGATAGAACCAAACTGTAGTCATTTTAAAATAAAATTGATACGCCAATATTGCCGTGCTACTGGTATAAATTTTACTTGCTTGCTGTGTCTACGCTGACAGAGGCTGCATAAAATATATCCCAGCACCACCGCATCGAGTGTAAAGTGAATGGACTATTTGCTCATTAATATGAACTACCCACAAATCTCTAAATACTGACGCACGACATTATCCATGCCTTGCTCCAACGATTCAATCGTAAATGCATGACCAATCGACACTTCAGCGATATCACTAAGCGCGAGCAAATCAGCCAAATTATCCAAATTCAAATCATGACCCGCATTGACGCGGATACCGTTTTGATTGGCTAGATTGATGCAGTCGCTAAAGCGTTGCTTGACCTCATCGAAATCAATATTGTCATCGCTCTTACCATTACTGTAGGCGCGCGCCCATTCTTCGGTATACATCTCGATCGTCTGTACATCGCTCTCGATGACCGCTTTGATTTGCTCAATATCAGGGTCGATGAATACCGCACAGCGCGTACCGAACGCTTCCAGCTCTTTGCTTAACGTTGATAAAAACTCATGGTGAGTGATGATATCAAAGCCATGATCAGAGGTCAGCTGATCGTCGCTATCTGGTACGAGCGTGCATTGATGAGGCTTTACTTCACGGATAATCTTCAAGAACTGCTCGTTTGGATTGCCTTCGATATTGAACTCAATCTCTGGATAATCGGTTAAGAATGCACTGATATCGTAGACGTCCTGATATCTGATATGACGCTCATCGGGTCTCGGGTGTACGGTAAAGCCTTTAACCCCTAGGTCAATCAGCTTCTTCACAAAGGTCAACAGGTTAGGGTAATCAGTACCGCGAGAGTTGCGGATTAAAGCCAATTTATTCAAATTTACGCTAAACAGTGTGCTCATAAAATTCCTTGTACAGCTCGTTTATCATTAATGACATAGAAGGGTTAATAAAAATCGTTGGTATCAGCATACTTCTTATTCAATGCCTTTAAAATAGCATAAGTCTCTAAGTCTACCGTTCCTGTTGGGTTACGGGGTCTAAAATGCAGCTGAAACGCATAGACGACATCGCGACTGGCTTTGTCCCATTCATCATTACTGTTAATCTGATAGCCATAATCACGAAATTTCTGCTTCAGATCAGGTATTGTGGCCGCTGCAAATGCGTTTGTATCCATAAAAGCAAGCTTATCAGCGTCATCATACCAAGCACCGATGCCATATTGCTTATACAGTTGCTCCCAAGGGAACTTTGCACCGGGGTCTATCTTGCGCGAGGGTGCCATATCGGAATGACCGATGATATTCTTTGGTGAGATGTCATATCTCGCCGTGATATCTTGTACCAACTCCGCGACCTTTTTAATCTGCCACTCATTAAAAGCGACATAATGCTCATAAGGATGATACGCCAACTTACCGTCTTTTAATGCATTTTGATACTTAGGCGCAATCCCTGCATTGACGATTTCTATGCCAATAGAGGTATCGTTCAATATCGTCCGTCCTGCAAAGCCGCCATCACCTGCATGCCAAGCCCGCTCGTTTTCTGGGACTAGATTATAGATTTTATCATCGTCATTATCTAACACTAGATAGTGCGCGCTCACCTTGCCAGTGGTTAGTGTTTTTATCGATCTGTCATTGTCTGACACCGTATAGTGCAGGACGATGGTTTTGATGCGCTCACTTTTACCAGTGGCTTGATAGGTTTTACTATCCACGATGTAGTTCTTGGTAGTTGCTACTGGGGAGGTCGTGGTCACGCAGCCAATCAAAGGCAGTGTTAAGCCAAACGCTAAAAAGATATTTTTTACCATGAAATGCTCTGTGTAAATAAAGGTGAGCTTTGATATAGTCGTTTCAATATAATTTGGATACAAGGAAGGCGAGCGAAAGTACTACAAATAGTAGACTAAGCGAGCCTGACACCGTATTTGATTTATATAGAATTGACTATACTTGCCTTTATTTTTTTATTGATAGTAGATAGATGAGTTCGAGATATCTTTGAAAGCTTTTTTAATCCTTGCGAATCTTCTTCGCTAACACCTTTTTCCAACTCTCCTCCAAACATTCAATCGCGAGCCATAGCTCAATCACATCGGCATCGTATTTCTCTTTTGAATTAGACAATTGCCACAGTTTTTCAAGCGTCGCAAACGGATAGGGACGTTCGATTAAATAGACGGGCAAATCAGCGCTAATCAGGCCATCACGCACGACTTGGAAGTACCAGCCAGAGATACCTTGTTTACTGACCCATGCCGCGATATTTGGTACTTTGGTAAACTGCCCGATTTGATCGTTAATCTTGTAGCAAGGGCGTCGTGGTTGGACGATACGCAGTTGTAAATTGTCAGCATCATCCGTACTAGTAGCCGTATCACCATACTGAAAAACGTCACCAATACAAACTGTAGATTCGGTCATTTCAGGTAGACCATTAACGGCTTCGGTCGTGAGGTTTTCGCCCAATGTACCAACGCGGACTTTTAGACCAAATTCTGTATTGATCCTCTCATAAGTTGCAGGTGCCAGTTGATGCACAGCTTTGAGTGGGCCGCCATGATGCTTGCGATCGGCTTGTTCGTCAGTAATTAATCCCATAAAATTGACCGCGACAGGTGCGTTAATTGGCGCTTTATCAATGGCACTCATTTCTTCACGGGTAAATGGCATGGCTTTGCCAGCGCGGACGCAAATTAGATTGGCGATATGTAGCGGCAGGGTTTGGTTAAAGTCGGCTACATTTTTTGGGGTAGAAGATATTAGCGTTGCTATATTTATAGGTTCTAAGCTCATAGGTTTTCCTAATCTGTAGGGATTTATTAGGGGAGAGGCTACTTTAATACTGGTATTAATAATGCGTATTATCTTAGCTTAATCATTCATCTAATGCTAAGCATTCAGCCGCTTAAAATTTAGCAGTAGGTGAAAGGGTATTAGAACGGTAAATTTTAGACAAAAAAAGACCAGAATAGATATCTGGTCTTTTTGGTTTTCACAGCGTTATAAAAATAAATAAAATTATTTATTTTTATTGCGGCGACCAGCGGTTTTCTTTTCACGCGGTACAGCGACCAGCTCAGCCAATTGCTCAGGTGATGACCATAGACCTTCTAAGTCATAGAACTCACGGGCTTGTGGCGTCATTACATGCACGACGACAGCGCCCAGATCAATCAATGTCCAGTCAGAGTCGATACCGCCTTCGCGACCAAGTGGCATAAAGCCCGCTTGCTTCGCTTCAGCGCCGACATTGTCAGCCATCGCGCGTACATGGCGCTTAGAAGTACCGTCAGCGATAACGATGCGTTCGGTTACGTCAGTCAAATCTTCTACGTTCATTACGGTGATGTTCTTCGCTTTCATATCGTCTAGAGCGGTCTCAACAACGGCTAAGCATTCTTTTAAGCGTTCTTCAGTCATGGTGTTGGTCATAAATTTTGATCTCTTGAATCGTCAATATTAAAAATAAAAAGGTAAATCGTCAATTTGCATGCGTTGGCATTGTCGAATGGACTAGATGTCGCCAGTCAGCTGTAGAGACTGGATGGGCAAAATGACAAAGATAAGGCGATTTTAACGGAATTGAGCAGCAGAATATAGCTGATGGGCGATAATATATTGATAAACAGCAGGATTTAGCCATTTAGCTAATGGATTGGGTGCAGTATTGTCTATGATATCATTTATTGGTGCGATAGATGTCATTTGCCTTGCCGCTGCGGATATTATATTCGATCGATTGTCTGTCGGCTGCAACTGTTGGCGTATCTGTGTACTGGATATCGTGGCGATAGGACGCGAGTCTATATAAATGTGGCCTTGATGGGTGTTTTTCAAGAGACGGCTATCGGTCGATGCTTGAGAGGTGGGCTGTAATAAGTCAATAGGCGCATCGATGCGTAAAGATTGCAGCTGCGCAGGTAATTGGATATGCAAGTTCATCGTATCCTGCGCGACTAACGTTTTGTTGGCGGGATGAGTCGTGGTTGCCAACAGGTGATTATTTTTATGATTAATATCAGACAGATTATCACGATTAAACACCCAAAGATTGACGTAATCCGTAAGCTCTAAACCGTTTTTCCATTTGCTCAAACTCAGCGCGCTATCCATACCGATGATGAATATTAGACTGTCATTTGGATAATGCTGGCGCAACGTGCGTACACTATCGATGGTATAAACAGGCGGTGTTTGCCACAGCTCAAGCTCATTAATTTGTAGCGGTGTATGGAGTGTCGCAAGCTTTAACATCGCCAGACGGTGTTTAGGGTCTGTACTTTTTTCTTTAAAGGGAGAGCGTGCATTGGGTAATAGTGACACGTGCAGCGCGCGCTGTTGCTGCTTGGCTATCGGTAGCAAACGCTGATAAACAGTCATCGCCATTTGCAGATGACCATCATGTACGGGATCAAATGAGCCGCCAAGATAAGCACGGATGGCTGGCGCAGGTGTATTTTTTTGAGGATTTTTGCTGGTATTTGGCATAAATAAATGCGTAAAAATAGATAAGAGGTACGTTGTCGTTGATGCATTTTACCCTTTTATCAGCTGACCTTTTTTAGGTTAAATGCTTCGATGATAGCGCTATTGTAGAGGGCAAGCGGGCATCTGTCATTAAAAGGGCTGAAATACTAGGTAAAATGAGTGCATCGCTATCCGTAATGAAAGTTTTTTAAAAAGTCAGTCATGAACATAGCCAATAAAAAACCGACCATCATGTTGATAGTCGGTTACCTATAGATAGAGCAATTAGTCATACATTTTAATGCAATTAAATCGCGTCGCTATGAGCTTGAATAGCGGTAAGGGCGATGGTGTAGATAATATCATCGACCAAGGCTCCGCGAGACAAGTCGTTTACTGGCTTATTCAAACCTTGCAGCATTGGGCCAACACTCACTACATTGGCGCTACGTTGTACGGCTTTATAAGTGGTATTGCCCGTATTGAGATCTGGGAAAATAAAGACATTGGCTTGCCCAGCAACCGGTGAATCAGGGGCTTTTTGCTTGCCGACGCTCATGACAGAAGCGGCGTCATACTGTAGCGGTCCATCGACTTTTAGATGTGGCGCACGCTCGCGGACGATTTGGGTCGCACGAGTGACTTTTTCGACGTCCGCGCCAGTTCCTGATGAGCCTGTAGAGTAGCTAATCATCGCAACTTTTGGATCAATACCGAAGGCGGCAGCAGACTGTGCTGATTGAATGGCAATCTCAGCCAGTTCTTCGGCATTTGGATCAGGATTAATGGCACAGTCACCGTAGACCACCACTTGCTCAGGTAGCAGCATAAAAAATACTGATGATACGAGCGAGTATTGCGGTGCGGTCTTAATCAACTGAAATGCTGGACGGACGGTATTTGCGGTGGTATGAATCGCGCCAGAAACGAGGCCGTCGACTTCATCCATCTGTAGCATGGTCGTGCCTAGATATACGGTGTCTTTTAAGTATTCAGCCGCGACTTCTGCGCTGGTTTTACCTTTACGGCGTTCGACCACTGCAGCGATATACTTATCCATATCAAGCGTGTCGGGATCAATTATTTCAAGACCTTCAGGTAAAACTAAGTCGAGATTTTTAGCCACTTGCTCGACATCGCTACGCTTAGCGAGTAGTACACAGTTGGCGATGCCACGGCTTTGACAGATACAAGCGGCTTCAACCGTACGCGGCTCAGAACCCTCTGGTAGCACGATGCGTTTTTTGGCGTCTTGTGCTTTTTTAACCACTTGATGACGGAATGCAGATGGTGAGAGGCGCGGCTCATGATTTTGACTAAAATAGTCTTTAATCCAGCTAAGATCTAAATGAGCGGCGACATAACGGGCCACTTCTTCAGCACGTTCAGTATCATCACTTGGAATCTCTGCGCTCATGTGCATGAGGCTTTGTACGGTCTCATAGCTGTCGCTTTCGACACTCATGACAGGGATGCCTGTTTTGAGGGCAGATTGCCATAGCTCAGCGACGGTTGCACTCGGCTCGACGCCGCCGGTTAATACCAATCCTGCCAGCGGGATACCATTGATACAAGCCAAACCTGCTGCTAATAGTAAATCATCTCGATCGCCCGGTACGACGATAAGGGTGCCACGTTTAAACACCTCATCGACGCGTGCGACCGAGCGTGCGGTTAGGCTAATGCGGTTAATACGGCGTGACTTAGCTTCACCGACATTGAGCCATTTGGCATCAAGCTCAGTGGCGATATCCCACGTACGAGGCACGGACAGTGAATCACTGAATGGCACTACCCCGATTAAACGGAACGCATCAGTATTAAAATGCGGTGATAGGCGCTGGACTTCTTGCATAAAGCCTTCATCTAAACTCACAACTGCTTCGCCAGGGGCAACGATTTGATTTTCTACGGTACTTTGCGCATTTGGCAAGTCATGTACACGCATCAAAATCGCGCCGAGCGTGCGCTCATGGGCGATGCCGCCAAACTCACGAGCGTGAACGTCAAGTTTATCAGCCAGGTAGGCCGGTTTACTGGTATCAGCAGTGCTAACAAAGATGATTCTAGCATCTAACGCATGAGCAATCGCCCGGTTGATTTGCGAGGCATAAGAGGTCTCTGTGGTCGGTACTAAGCCTTCACAGATCACCACATCATAATCATCGCCCAGAGTATGATAATTGACGACCACCTCTTCCATCAAGTCATCAAGATTACCATCACCAATCATACGCTCGACACGCTGCCGACTGATAGATTTAGGTGGCGTCAGACCAAAAGCATGCATTGCTAACGCGCTTGAGCTGTCTAAACTGTTTTGCTTATCAAGTGTATCATCTTGCAAAAATGGCTTCATAAAGCCCGCTTTGATACCGTTGTAATCAAGAGCGCGAATCAATCCAAGCGCTGCTGACGTTACACCGATACCACGGCTGATGGGAACTAGTAAAATGGTTTGCATAAAGTATCCTACGGTTTATTATATTTTTAAAGCTCACTTCATCCTTGCTGGAATGAGTAAAACGTCGCGCTTCTCATCATAGGCTATGTATAAGAAGCGCTGGGCAAAAAAATAACTTAATACGTCTAATGAATAAAAAAGCTGATAAGACGATTAGAAGGTTATGAGAAAATTACAAGTAACTTATAATATAAGCAACTTATAAAAAGTGTCGAGCTTAGAGTAAGCCCAATGCTTCACGTGTTTCTTGAGCAATACGGCACTCTTCATCAGTTGGCACAACCCACAGCTCGATGCTGCTATCGTCTGCGTGGAAGCTGCCTTCGCTACCACCAAACAAGCTCGCATTTTTGTCAGCGTCTACCTTTATGCCGAAATGACGCATCACTTCTAGGATACTGGTTCGGGTGGTGACTGAGTTTTCGCCGATACCACCTGTAAAGACAATGCCTGTGAATTCTGGCAGCGCGCAGCTTAAGCTGGCAAGATATTTACCGACGCGGTAACAGAACATCTCGATAGCGAGCTTAGCATCTGCGTGACCTTCGTTCGCCGCTTGTTCGACGGTACGTAAATCATTAGACAATCCTGAGACACCCAATAGACCACTTTCATTATTGAGCATGGCATCAATCTCTTCCAAGCTCATACCGAGCTGGCGCTTTAGGTGTATGTGTAGACTTGGGTCAACATCACCACTACGCGTACCCATCATGAGCCCTTCAAGCGGGGTCAGACCCATACTGGTATCAAAACTTTTGCCGTCATAAACGGCAGTTGCCGAGCAGCCATTGCCCAGATGCGCTGTAAGCCAGCCATGTGGGCCTTTAGACTCAGTAATTTCACTGGCACGCTCTGAGACATAGGCATGAGAGGTACCATGAAAGCCATAACGGCGGATTTTGTGTTCTTCGTATAGGGCTTTTGGTAGTGGGTAGCGAAAAGCAACAGGAGGCATGGTTTGGTGAAAGGCCGTATCAAAGACGACGACTTGAGGAATATCAGGATAAATCGCCTGTACCGCTTCGATACCTAAAGCATGGGCAGGGTTATGTAGGGGTGCGAGTATTTTTAAGCGTTTTACTTCGTCCAGCACATGCTCATCGACACGGACTGCTGCAGAGTACTCACGGCCACCATGAACCACGCGATGACCAACGGCGATGAAATGATACTGTTCTAATAGCTCAAGGATTTTTTGTAGTGCTAACTGATGACGACCACCTGAGATAGAGATTTCCAGCTTATCTCCATTTAACGTCGTGTGTTTGATACGAGCAGTATCGAGTCCTAAGTTTTCGGCCAAACCAGTGATACGAATAGAATTGTCTTCGCTAATCAGCGCGTATTTGATAGAAGAGGAACCGCAGTTGAGGACTAAGGTGGGATTGATTAGGTTCGATGTTTCGGTATTTTTGTCATCAAAAGTGGTGGTTAGGCTGGCGCTCATACTCTGTCCTTAGATTGTATTTTGTAAAGGGTGACTCATCACAGACGAGTACCGGTTGAATAAACAAAAACCAGCCGCATCCATGCCGACATAGGTCAAGCAAGTACATTGCTGATTCTGGTCACTCTTGGGCTGGCACTATTGATCAGTGCTTGTTAAGTCGCATGCTAGCGCCTCAACACAGTCGCAAGGTCTACACATAATGTACCATAGTTTTATGGCTATACCACGATAACTATAAGGGTTAAATTGATAGAATGTGGTATAGACAATACAACTGTACACCGAGTGTCGCTAGGGTTTGTCGGCTGCTACAGCCAAATATAATAGCTCATAATAAATTGTAAGAAAATTTGTCTAAGTAAATATAATAGGCTATTTTACCATTATAGGGATACATTAAGACCGCTAGTATCAACGATCGCTTAGTAAATGGCAGTCGCACGGTCTAGTAAAGCTTAGCAAAACTTAGAAAAACCAAACTCGTCCAAATTTATTGATTAGGGACATTCAGTATGCACACAGCATTATGTAATAATGCTATTATCCAAAGTAGTCATATTGTCATTTTTTAGCGATGAAGATAGCTTTTATTTAGCTGTCTATAGGGTTTGATCTATCGCCTTTATGACTCGTGCTTTTTATCATCCTCATGCCATTGCAAAGTCACAGGTTCTCTATTCTATGTTTACTATTAACCGCTTTTCGAAAACTGAGCACACTGATGTCGCTGATCTTGGTCGCCGTGTTATCTCCACTTTTATTATCAGTGGGGTGATGATGGGTTTGGTGGGTTGCGGTCAAAAAGGCAATCTATACCTCGCCGACGCTAGTAGCCAGACGGTTCAAGGAGCTACGGATAGCGCTGGCATACAGGGTAGTACCTATTCGACACAAGATGATGGTCATCAAGAAATGGATGGTTTTAAGCTACCGGAACCCAGTGAAGACCCTAATGATTATTGATTTTTATTAAAAACTCAATGCCGTCAACGAGATTTCGGTGTGCACCCTAAGATTTTTTTAACTTTGTAACCTGATGAAATTAGAGATGTTTATATGAGTCATTCTGAGCAACAAACTGGCGAATCTGTCACGATCCAAACTGAGCAAGGCTTGTATGTTAATCCTCAAGCTTTAACCGCCCATTTACCCGCGCTAGATTATCGCGATGGTGCATTGTATATGGAGCAGGTGAGTATTGATGATGTGGTTAAACACTACGATACGCCATGCTATGTGTATTCAAAGCAAGCCATTTTGGATGTCTATCAAGCTTATAGCGATAGCTTTGCCAGTTTAACGCACCAGATTTGTTATGCGGTAAAAGCCAATTCTAATCTTGCGGTACTTGGTATATTGGCGCAAGCAGGGGCAGGATTTGACATCGTCTCTCGTGGCGAGCTCATGCGCGTATTGGCGGCAGGTGGTGCTGCTTCACGTGTGGTATTCTCAGGTGTGGGCAAGACCTATAGCGATATCGAGTATGCCCTGACCCAAGGTATTGGTTGTTTTAACGTAGAGTCAATCAGCGAGCTGACTTTGATTAATGATGTAGCACAGAAATTGGATAAGCCTGCGCCAATTTCACTACGGGTTAATCCTAATGTCGACGCCAAAACGCATCCGTATATCTCAACAGGGTTAAAAGACAATAAATTTGGTATCACCCACGAAGACGCGGTTGCCGTCTATGAGCAAGCGGCACAGTTATCCCATATTGATATCGTCGGTATTGACTGTCATATTGGTTCACAGTTGACTGAAGTTGCGCCATTTGTCGCGGCTCTGGATAAAGTGATTGAGCTGATACACAACTTACGTGATAAAGGTATCGAGCTGCGTCATATCGATTTGGGCGGTGGTTTGGGTGTGCGTTATATCGATGAGACACCAGTATCTATCGACGAGTTTGCTCAAGCGTTATTACCGAAACTTAGTGAGCTTGGCTTAACGGTATTCTTTGAGCCGGGTCGCAGTATTGTGGCAAATGCTGGGGTATTATTGACTAAGGTTGATGTGCTCAAACCAACGGAACATAAGAACTTTGCCATTGTTGACGCAGCAATGAATGACTTGATTCGTCCGGCGTTATATCAAGCTGAAATGGCAGTCATTCCAAGTGTTTTGCCTGAGAATGGCATCGACACTGATGGCACACAGCCATGGGATATCGTTGGCGCTATTTGCGAAACGGGTGATTTTTTAGCGAAAGACCGTTTATTGTCGCTCGCGGCAGGCGATGTTTTAGCAATCACAGGCGCTGGTGCGTACGGCTTTACCATGAGTAGTAATTATAATTCACGCCCGCGTGCTAGTGAAGTAATGGTCGCCGATGATAGCCATCAACTGATTCGCAAACGCGAAACCATTGAAGCACTATATGCGGACGAAGTATTGTGGCAAGGTAAATAAATCGTTGACCAACAGATTTAGCCATTTTTAGCCCATTTAGGCGTTTTCGTTCAGATTGAGGACATGCCCTAGATAAAAAGCCCCTTGTCTTTATGATGATGGGCTTTTTTTATGGCCTGCTCTAATGAGAGATATCAGTTTGGCTGTACGAGGTGGATTTAGCATCGTGTTAACTTAGTATTTGATAGCGGTGATAGTTATGATTGTATCTGACAGCGTGCTAAGATAAGCCATACATAAAAATAGGATAGGATAACAAGGATATGCTAATAGAATTTACGAAGATGCATGGTCTGGGCAATGATTTTATGGTCATCGATTTGGTGACTCAGCGCTTAGATTTGACCAAGGATTTGGTACAGTTACTGGGTGACCGTCATTTGGGTATTGGCTTTGATCAGCTGCTCGTCGTTGAGCCACCGATGCGTCCTGACGTTGATTTTAGTTATCGCATTTTTAATGCTGATGGGTCAGAAGTTGAGCAGTGCGGTAATGGTGCGCGCTGTTTTGCTCGTTTTGTGCAAGCGCGTAAACTGTCATTTAAACAGCGCCTACGCGTTGAGACGGCGAGCGGCATCATTTCATTGACCACGGATCGTTATGGCTGGGTCGAAGTCGATATGGGTAAGCCAAAATTTGAACCAAGCGAGATTCCTTTTACCCCCAGAGCCACGACCAAAATTCAAAACGCCTATCATCTCGATGTAAATGGCACTCCTGTACAGCTTTATGTTGCCAATATGGGCAACCCGCATGCCGTTATCAAAGTTGATAACGTGCTCGATGCCGACGTTGAAACCTTAGGCAAAGCCATCGAATCGCATCCTGCCTTTCCTGACCGCGTCAATGTTGGCTTTATGCAAGTGATGAATCAGCGTCATATTCGTCTGCGTGTCTATGAGCGCGGTGTCGGTGAGACACAAGCCTGTGGTACTGGCGCTTGTGCCGCAGTAGCGGTTGGTATCCGCGAAGGCTGGCTCGATGAAGGCGAAGACGTGCGTGCGCAGCTTTATGGTGGCAGTATGATCATCAAATGGCAGCCGGGTTATTCAGTGATGATGACCGGTCCGACCGCCTTTGTTTACGAAGGCGTATTTAGCCCAGATGGTCTGATGGCCCAAGCGGGCATCAAGCCCAATCCAGAAGGCTAATGGATAATAGGGCTATGTCTAATAAAAACAATCATACGATGGAGCCTACCTCAGATTCTGAGGCAGAAGCATGGCTATCAGTCGAGCACGCTGCGTCTATAGAGTCGGATGCTGCATTACGTGATTTGTTAGCGCCCGTGCATCGTTGGCTTAATGTCTTGTCGGTGCGTAACCATTCACCGCATACGTTGACCGCTTATTTTGCAGGATTGAATCAATTGGCGCTATTTTTACGTGGGAAACGCCTGACGTGGACGCGCTGCGATAAGCGCCAATTAGCCCAGCATATCAGCCAACGTCTTGATGAAGACAAGCTGGCACTTGCCAGCGTCCAGCAAGAGCTGTCAGCCATTCGTCATTTTTATGGTTGGCTGATAGAAGAGGATTTAGCACGTATTAATCCAACGACTGGCTATCAGCTCAAACGTAGTCCTCGACCGCTGCCATCTATCGCTGATGTTGATTTGCTCACTCAGCTGCTTGACCAAGAGATGCCTGATACACCGGAACAAGCGCGCCTATGGCTGCGTGATAAGGCGATGTTTGAATTGCTATACAGCAGCGGTCTGCGCGTAGGTGAGTTGGTCGCGTTGGATATGGTCGATGTGGATTTGTCAGACCTGCGCGTGCGCGTGACAGGTAAAGGCAATAAAACGCGTTTGGTGCCGTTAGGTATCAAGGCAGCAGAAGCGATTAGCCGTTATCTACCGCATCGTAATCTGTGGGTGGAGCAAATGGACAGCGCATTATTCATTAGTGAAAAATTGGGTACGCGTTTATCAACACGGGCAGTGCAGCAGCGTCTCAAAGTTGCGGCTACCCGTGCTGGCATCGCACAAAATATGTATCCGCATCTATTGCGTCATTGTTTTGCCTCGCACATGCTGTCGGGCAGTGGTGATTTGCGCGCGGTGCAAGAAATGCTTGGGCATAGCGATATCAGTACCACGCAAATTTATACCCATGTCGATTTTGCTAAGCTCACGCAAGTCTATGATCGCGCTCATCCGCGCGCGACTCATACACGGACCGAAGAAAACAACACCTAATATTCGATATTCAATACTTACTATTCAGTACTCAGCATTGAAACTGACTTACGCCAAACGATGACAATCAAAAATAGGCATTTTTTGGCGGCCTTGCTGTTGAGTCTGTTTATCTAAGGTTGCCAAGATCAAAGCATAATTTTTATTATCTTTATTAATAGCGTTGTTTAATTCACTATCCTCATAGCTGTTAATAATCGTGCCATCAAAAGCTGCGATAGTGGTATGCCCCCACGTTTGACGGATATCACCGTTTTTATAAACATGGTCGCCGCCTTGTGCTGCGCCAATGACCATGCACTGACTGTCTAACGCCCGCGCGCGAAGTAACAGCGACCAGTGTGCTTGCCCCGTTAAATAAGTAAATGCCGATGGCGCACTTAATAGGTCAGCGCCTGCTTGACGTAAGCGCTGTGCCAATGCGGGAAAACGCAAATCAAAACAAACCATCATACCCAGTTGATAAGCAGCATGATCACTCTCTACTGTTGCAACTACAGTCTGTGTGCCAGGCTCAAACGTCGCCGCTTCATTATAGCTGCCATGTTTATCTGCTACCGTCGCCGTGAATAGGTGAATTTTGTCATAGCGTGCCACTCGCGTACCATCAGGGGCAAATAGCTGACTGACTTGGCGCAGTCTGCCATCAGGCACGATAACGCCATCAGGGCGATAAGGGCAGGGCAGTGAGCCTGCCAGCACATAGACACCGTAAGTACTGGCATAGTCTGCTATCGTCGCTGATAGCGCATCAAAGCGCTCTGCGGTGGCAAATTGCTCGCCCATGCTACAGCAGTTTTCAGGTAAGACAACAAGATGAGCACCTTGATGACTGGCATCGCTGATGGCAGCTTTTATAGCCGTTACGTTTTTTTCGATGTTTTGCTGGCTATTCATTTGAATCGCAGCAGTGATAAGGTGCGGTTTGTTTGCTTGGTTATTCATCGTATTATTCTCGGTTAATGTTAAGAGTGATTCAATTGGCTCGAAGGTTTTGTGTCATGTACCTTGTATTTTTTATATAGCCTTATTATTATCAACAAGATTTGGTTGTTTATTGTTTGGCAGTTCATGCTAAAACGGTCAAATTTATAGAGTTTTATAAGTAGAGAGCAATAAGCGTATTGGGCCGTCTATAAATTATCATAGCAAAATTGCCACGAAAAATGCTATCGTCATGTCCTGATAACGTTAAATCGCTACTTTAAGTGGCAACATATATAGACTATCACCAGTATCGGAGTGTAATAAGCCACCCATGAGTATGTCTTTCGGATTGGCGACCACGCTGAGCACCTCACAAAAACTGACCCCGCAAATGCAGCAAGCCATTAAATTGCTGCAACTCTCTAGTCTTGAGCTTGCGCAAGAAGTTCAGGCCAAGCTGGATAGTAATCCATTGCTTGAACGTATTGAGGATGATGAAGATGAATACGATTATGGCAGCGGCGATAGAGTAGATGAGTCATTGACACTTGATAGCTGGAACCAGAGCACTGATACTTTTAGTGCAACCTCTGAGAGTAATACCCACAACTCTGAACCAGATGAAGACTTTACTGACAGCTTGGACAAATTACAGCAAGCCAGTATTGATGATGGTGCCATAGACAATCATACGATGGATAGTGACGACTATAGTAGCTTTGAAAGTAGTGCTGATAGCAGCAACTATGCATCTACGCCGAGCAGTTCGGGGAGCAAAAGTGACGAGGATTTTGATAGTTATCAAGGCGGCACTTCTGCCACCATACAAGACCACGTGCGCTGGCAGTTGAACTTCAAGCATCTCTCAGAAGCGGACATGTTGATTGCAACCTATCTGATGGATTCTATGGATGACATGGGTTTTGTGCGGCTTGATATCGATGAGCTGTTGCAAAGCTTCGATACGATGGCAAGTTTTTATCAATGGGAAGAGTCTGTTGAGCACGATGAAGTCATGGCTGTTTTACGTGTTATTCAGTCTTGTGATCCGCTGGGTGTGGGGGCGCGAAATCTCAGTGAGTGCCTAGCGATTCAGTTGTCCAAGCTCGATGCAAATACTGACCATCTAAAAGAAGCGCAAGCATTATTGTCAGCCAGTGAGCATTTGGTGAGCAATAACATCAAAGCATTGACTGAGCGGACTGGTCTCGCACCTGCACAGATTACCCCCGCGCTTAACTTGCTGCGTACCTTGAATCCGTCACCTGGATTGCTGTTTCAAAGCAGCCAACCAGACTATACTCAGTCTCCAGCCAGCTATGATATTCCTGATGTTTTGGTCACGCCTATACGTCACCATCAGAGTCAGACGAGTTCAGATACATCGACGCAAGAGGACGGCTGGAATGTGCGCCTCAATCCTGACACCATGCCAAAGCTAAGAGTCAATCAAGAATATGCCAATTTGGTGAAGCGCGGTGATGACAGCCCCGACAATCAATATCTGCGTGAAAACCTCACCGATGCCCGCTTGTTTATTCGTAGTATTGAAGAGCGTAATCAAAACTTATTAAAAGTGGCAACCAGTATCGTGCGTTATCAGCAAGAGTTCTTGCAGCATGGCGCGACTGCCATGCAACCGCTCATCCTAAAAGCCATTGCCGAAGAAGTGGATTTGCACGAATCGACCGTCTCGCGTCTAACCACCAGTAAAACGATTTTGACGCCGCAGGGATTATTTTCACTCAAACATTTCTTTTCATCTCATGTCAGCAGTACCGACGGTGATATTTCATCGACTGCCATTAGCGCCATGATTAAGCAACTGATAGCCGATGAAGATGCCAAAAAGCCATTATCTGACAGTCGCATAAAAGATTGTTTATTATCCGAAGGTATCGATATCGCCAGAAGAACCGTGGCCAAATATCGTGAAGCAATGAATATTGGCTCGTCTACTCAGCGTAAACAGAAATATTAAATGTCATAATTCAATGAGTTAAGAGAAAAATCGTACTATCGCTAATATATTTCTTGATAAATATAAAAAATAAAATTTTTTGATTATATAGAAACATTTAGGAAACAACCGTTTTTATTACATTTAATTACACTTTACTGTCTTGCTACTATTCGATATTCATGACAAATTAGAGTCATACCAACAACGAAATCTAAGTGTCGATTTAGCGTATTTACTTATCTCATTAATCAAAATGACAACGAAAGGACACGTTCGATTTTTGCTAAAAGCATCGATTATTAAAGGCGCTAATTAATAAAGACACCCCATCCATTGTTGGTAAGGCAGGGTGAAAAAGCAGGAATGCTGGCTCATCTGTTGATTGTAAGTAATAATGCAAGCAACAACGTAGGCAACAATGTAAGTCATAATAAAAGGACAATAATATGAATGTTTCTATCAGTGGTCACCATATCAGTGTTACCGACGCTATGAACGCAGCTGTTCAAGAAAAACTTGATAAAATTGGTCGTCATTTTGATCAAATTCAAAGTATTCAAGTCATTTTATCATTAGATAACAGCGGTGCTATAAAGAGCCATAAGGCTGAAGCGATTATGCGAGTCTCGGGTAAAGAGATGTTTGTCCAAGCGCTTGACGATGATATGTATAAAGCCATTAACGAGATGGCAGACAAACTTGATAGACAAGTACGCAAGTACAAAACCAAGTTGGAGAGCAAAAAGACTCAGGGTGCTGGGCGTGATGGACGCTATGAAGAGCTGGTGACAGACGATGCTGCTCCAGCAGTTTAATGTTATAGAGTTTAGGATATTTAAAGGTTACTGATTACTGGCTGATGAAATAATGAATAGTATAAATAGCCGCATTTTTAGATATCTCTAAATGATATTGCCTAAAAAGGAAAAAGACCTCGAACGTTTGCTACGTTGAGGTCTTTTTTATGAGCAATTATTTTT
>NZ_DKHR01000018.1:111298-172169 GCF_002453835.1 Psychrobacter sp. UBA6739 | reverse complement strand
ATATTCATACCTTCAGCGATACTTAATTGGGCAAGCTCACTCTTTGGAATCAGTTCGCCATCGACTTCTACTGCATAACGACCTTGGCTAAGACCAAGCTCATTGATGACCAATTGCACGGTCTGATGGGTAGTCTGTAGTTTCTTACCATTAACGATAATGGTACTCATAAAATATACTCCTTAATGATTTTTTATCCTTTTGTGCGTACTAAGGCGTGTCCTCATTTTTATCTCCATTTTCAAAATGAGGACATGCTCTAAAATTTAATTTACTTATTTAACTGGCTATTTTGCGACCAATTTGTTCATCTTAAATGATGACACTGCTAGCCATAGCCAACCTGCAATCATTAGTACACCACCGATAGGCGTGATCGCGCCAAACCAAAGTGGTGCGCCAAGTGTCATTGCATATAAGCTACCAGCAAATATTATAATGCCAATTTGTAGTAGCCATGCAGTGATTTGAGTGGCATATTTCAGGCGAATCAACAGACCAACCAGTAATAAACCCAGCGCATGTATAAATAAATACAGTGTTGCAGTGTGCCACCATTCGAGTTGTTGAGCACTGGCGATGTTTTTTAAGCCATGCGCTCCAAACGCTCCTAAAGCGATAGCAATGGCCATATTGATCGCCGCAATGCCTATCCAATTTAACATGACAAACTCGTATTATCTAAAAACTACCGCTGGTGAAAGACAGGCACTACTGATAGGTAATTGCTACTGAATATCGTCTGGCAAAATAACGCTATCAATGGTCATTGCCTCGCGGATTTTGTCCATGGCATTTTTTTCGATTTGGCGTACGCGTTCTGCTGAGATAGAGTAGACGGCTGCCAATTCGTGTAAGGTTGATTTTTGCTCAGAGAGCCAGCGCTGCTCGACGATATCGCGTGAGCGCTCATCAAGGGTATCCATTGCCGCGATCAATGCAGATGAGTTGCTTTCTTCCCAATCTGCTTCTTCTAACTGCTCGGCAGGATCGATACCATCTTCTAAAAATAGCTGCGGTGCATAACGTCCATCGTCGTCATCGCTAGATTGCGCTTCAAACGAGGCGTCATAAGAGGTAAGCCGAGACTCCATTTCTAACACTTGCTTGCGTGTGACATTCAAGTCTTTGGCAATGGCATCCGCCTCCTCTAGCGTTAGCTGGTTGTTGGTTTTTTTGAGACTACGTAAGTTAAAGAATAGTTTACGATGCGCTTTGGTGGTCGCGACTTTGACAATGCGCCAGTTACGAATCACAAATTCATGGATTTCTGCTTTAATCCAATGCACAGCAAATGACACCAAACGCACACCTTTATTAGGGTCAAAGCGTTTTACAGCTTTCATTAGTCCCAGATTGCCCTCTTGGATTAAGTCTGCTTGCGGCAAACCATAACCCGAGTAGCTGCGGGCAATATGAATCACAAAACGCAGGTGCGACATCACGAGCAGACGCGCCGCTTCTACATCGCCTTCATCATAATAACGATGCGCCAGCTCTTGCTCTTGGATTGGTGTCAAAATTGGGATTTGGTGCACCGTGTTGATATAAGCGCCCAAATTGACCCCAGGCGCTGACAAATGAGTCGGCATCGCTGGCACTAAGTCACGGGTGCTAGTATCGCCTAAGGCGCTAGCATCATAAGGTGGACGTTGGGCGGCAGCTTTTAATGCGGCATCACGTGCTTCGTTTTTTATAGGAGCTGCCTCATCTTTTTTATTCGTTTTTGCCGTATCAATAGAATTATTAGCCATATTCTTGACCTTGATTAAATAGTGACGCAAATAGTCAGATAAAAATCTTTATAGTTGTAATTGTAAAGGATAGCGACACTTAGTTGCTATCAGTTTTAGTAATGATGAAGTGATATATTGTATCGAAACGCTGTGCTGATAAGCTATCCGCTGATGGCTGATCCGTCATGCTACTAACGATTAATCGCAGTTGACTTGCGGCATTTGTTTGCTGGCTTTGTTGACAAAAAGCGGTGATATCAGCCTGTGAGTTGGCATCAGTTGCGACCACATATAATGAACCGCCAGCCGTGACGTCACGTAATGCCACTTTGGTTTTTAACAGCGGCATTGGACAAGCAAGTCCGCGACCATCGACGAAACGTTGGACATGAATGGGCTGCGTTTCATTCGCCTCATGATCTGTAGTGACAGTATGTGCTGGTAACAAGTCTAACAGGTTGTTGATGTCTTGCTGCTCAGTATCAGACAAATCTGCTGATAAGTTTATAGAATAAGGCGAATATACGGTGGTTGACTGACGATCAGCAGACATAAAATAAACCTTATAAATATTTTGGTTTGTACTAGATTGTATTGAATATTCGCAAACACGCAATGACAGTGCCTATAATTCATAAAAGACACTCGGCAGTGACCAGATCCTATAGTCATGAAATGCCATTATACCAAATAGCCGATATGTAGTTGAAGTTGAATATAATCAACGTCACATTCAGTTCATTAGAATCACATATAGTCTGTCAAGATAATTTAGATAGAAGGAAGGCTAGCAAAAGTACTAAAAATAGTAGACTGCGCGCGCCTGACACCACATCCATTCTATAGGGGATTGACTAAAGCCATGTTGCACAATAGTGACGGACAGCTAAGTTATTGGTAGTCGAATGCAGACTAGAATTGACCTTATATCAGCAAGCTCGTATAGTCAAAAAATCAGTCGAAAAAACCTTACTTCAAAAATATCTTATTTCAAAAACACCTTACTTCAAAAACAGTATCATTACTCACTTGCATAGGATACGCACTTGAACCATTTTAATAGACAATCGATACTTGGTAATGCGCCCATGACTCAGGGAAAAAAATGTAAAAGTGCTGCGCGTTCGATGGCATTATCGAGCGCTATTAAATTGGCATTGTCGGCGGTACTAATGACGATGACCACTGCTGCCATGAGTGAGGATAGTCTTAATAATGCTAATACGAGCAGCAAAGCGATGGCATCCAATTATAATTCATGGCAAACCACCGGCTCAGAAGAGCTAAATCTGCCCAATTTGCGCGGACAAGGCTTGAGCTTCGCTGAGCAATATCAAAACAAATTGCTCGGCGAATGGTCGTTACGGAACGTCAATGGTCGTATCAAAATGGAGCATGATCCTTGGATTCAAGAAACGGTTAAAGACATGACTTGGCGTCTCAATGCGCAAGCAAGGCAGCAAGCGCCGATGGGTTTGGTTATCATTGATAACCCAAGTATCAATGCCTTTGCAGCACCAGGCGGGGTCATTGGACTTAATACAGGGACGATTCTGGCCGCTAGCAGTATGGATGAGCTTGCCAGTGTGGTGGCGCATGAAGTTGCTCACATCAGCCAGCGCCATTATGAAAGTGGTGCTGATGAGCGCAAAAAGGCTTTGCTGATGCAGATAGGCGGTATGCTGGCAGCGATTGCAGCATCGGCGGTCGATGGTGATGCCGCGGCGGCAGTGATGATGGGCAGCCAAACGGCGACGATGAACAGCACGATGGCATTTAGTCGAAATAATGAGCGCGAGGCCGATCGGGTGGGGATGCAAATCATGACCCAAGCAGGCTACGACCCAAGGGCGATGCCGCGATTCTTTGCCACGATGAACCAACGCAGCCAGCTCAACCAAATTGAAAATCGATTTTTACCAAGCTTTGTACGCTCGCATCCACTCAGTAACGAGCGCTTAAGTGAAGCGCAAAGTCGTGCCCAGCATTATCCCTCATTGTCACTAAATCAGCAGCAGCGCCATCAGGCTTTATTTGATCTGCTCTACTGGCGTGTCCAAAGTACGGGTAAACATGCCTCAGAGACAGTGCTAATGACGGCTGCTAAAAATAGCGTAGGTGCCAAATTGGCTTTGATGAACTGGTATGGCGAACAACAACGCTTCACAGAGGCAAGCGATTTACTGGCTGAAATCAATCGACTGCCGCTTACGCAGCGCCAAAATATAGAGCCTTTACTATCAATTACTCATAGCCAAATTCTAACGGAGCAGAATAAATGGTCACAAGCGGCGGACGTATTAGCCAGCCAGCAGCGTGTTTATCCTGAGCGTCGTGATCTGCGTCTTTATTTGGCAGAAGCGCTCACCAATAGCAATCAGCCAATCAAAGCCCAAGCACTACTCAAGCCACTGACCGAGCAGCAGCCAAGCGACCGTTATGCTTGGCAAAGTCTGCAACTGGCCAATGAAAAACTGGCAAAAACGACCGACTCTGCGTCCCTGAAAAATATTGCCACCATTAACGCGCTACGCTATCGCAGTCATGACCAACTATGGAGTAGTCGTTACGAGAGTGCATTGACGTCACTCACCCAAGCCAAACAACTGGCGGAAAAACTACAAACCACGGCTCAAGCCAGTAGCGCCCGTCCATTGCTTGCCAATATCAATGCAGAAATCAAAGCAGTAAAAACCGCCAAAGACTTTGAGCCTTAGGCGGTTATTTTTACGCTGTCGTCATTAGCTTTTGATGACACTAATTACTAGCCTTGCAGCGCATCTTTCACCAGCTTAGAGATGAGCGCAGGGTCTGCGCGTCCTGCGGTTTTGTTCTTTAATACACCCATCACACTGCCCATGTCACGCATAGATGTCGCGCCTTGTGTAGCGATTTCCGCATTGACCAAAGCCGCAAGTTCAGCATCATCCATTTGTTTTGGCATAAACTCATTGATAATATCAATCTCAAACTGCTCTTTGGTTGCCAGATCATCACGATTATTTTCGGTAAAAATAGTCAATGACTCATGGCGTTGTTTTAGCTGCTTTTGCAGTATATCTAAGACTTGCGCATCATCAAGCTCTATTTGACGGTCAATCTCAATTTGCTTGATAACCGCTTGCACGTTACGTAGTACTTTGACACGCTCAAGCTCACGCGCTTTCATAGACACTTTGACATTGTCTGATAAAGTCTGTTTAAGTTGGCTCATTGTTATTATCCTTATTTGTTAAGAGGTATTTATTCAAATTTTTAAGCAATAATAATAAAAATTGTAGCATAAAAAACGCCACTGATATCAATGGATAACAGTGGCGTTAATGTAGCACTTGTACTTAATTAATCGAATTATCGATTAGTACATACGAGTGGTACGAATAGTTTCGCGTTGTAATTTTTTCTTATAACGCTTTACGGCAGCAGCTTTTTTACGCTTACGTACTTGCGTTGGTTTTTCATAAAACTCACGCTTACGTACGTCTGATAATACGCCAGCTTTTTCGCAAGCACGCTTGAAACGACGGATAGCGATGTCAACTGGTTCGTTTTCTTTAACCTTAACTGCAGGCATGAAGACTCCTCGATTAGGATGAGATATAAGGGCATTAGTTTGGCTGTGTATTAGTATTTAGCCGTAATATCTCAAGATTACAGGCATCAGCTCAAACTAGGATAATCTTGCGCATGAGCACAAGGGCAAGCATTTTAATAAAAAATGTCAGTTAAGTCAATGATTTTAGCACATTAATCCATATTTATCATTAAGTTGCAAGGGGCAATACGCAGAGACAATTCTAAGAGCAGTTAGAGCGCAGGTTTTTGCTCCAGCTTTAATGAAACTATAAATGCAAAGTATAAAATTACTATGAATAAAAACCCTACTGTCTATAACGGTTTGGTTGGAGTTTATGCTATGATAATTTGCATATAATAGTCAGTATATTAACCATTTTATGTGTATTTTATTGAGGATGTTGGAATGAAAAAAACAGGACTAAATACAGCGCTAAGTACCGCATTTATCATTGCTCTTGGCTTTGGCATTAGCGCTTGTAGTGGTGAGAAAGAAGGCGAATCACACGAAGTATTGGCAAAAGATCGCGTTGATGAAGCCGCTGAGCTGGCTCGCAAAAACGCGCCTGAAGCTGAAAAAATGGAGTTCCCAGAAACGGCTCCAGCGCCAGTAACTGAAGCTGATGGCACCGTAGATGGTGCTGCAACTACTGAAGCAGGGACGAATGCTACTGATATGACAGATGCAACGGATAGCGATGTTGCTGTCGCTGACAGTGCAGATATGCCAGCTAGTAGTGCAGATGTGCCAGCTGCTGAT
This sequence comes from Psychrobacter sp. UBA6739, assembly GCF_002453835.1. Lineage (NCBI taxonomy): Bacteria > Pseudomonadati > Pseudomonadota > Gammaproteobacteria > Moraxellales > Moraxellaceae > Psychrobacter > Psychrobacter sp. UBA6739. The sequence goes on along the minus strand of NZ_DKHR01000018.1, from coordinate 166,097 downwards.
ACGGCGGCAACGCCTACTGCTGACGCTGAACCAGCTACGAACTAATCACGGTTTGTGTGTTGATATGTTTTGAATTTATGCGCTGTCATAAACAGTCGCTAACATGAAATATCGAATAGAGGTGTGATCATGATAAGTAAACAGCAGCGTATGAATAAACTGGTCTTATCTGCCATTAGTTTAAGTGCGCTATTAGCAATCACTGCTTGTAGTGGTGACAATGCAGCGGTTGAAGAGCCTGCTGTTGTCAATGAATCTGCCGATACAACGGTAGTGGTAGAAGACGCGCCTATAGTCGAACCTGAAGTCGTTACACCTGAACCTGTGGCAGATACCGAGACGACGGTCATTGAAGATGAGCCAGTGCAGGAAATCTCTGCGGAGCCAGAAGTGTTGGCTGCCGATGCAGGCGCCAAGCTTTATGAGACCAACTGTAAGGTTTGTCATGAAGGAGGGCTGCTGAACGCGCCGAAATATGGTGATAAAGCCGCGTGGGAGCCGCGTCTGGCTAAAGGCATAGAGACGCTGCACATGCATTCGGCAAAAGGCTTTAATAAGATGCCAGCCCAAGCCACCGATAAGGTCAGTGAAGCCCAAGTTTACGCAGCTGTAGATTACATGATTGAAGCAGTTAGCTGATCCGGTATATTAAGAGATATTGACCATTGAAATTTGTTAAAATGACCGTCATTGTGACTGACAATGGCGGTTTTTTTATGCACGGTTTTTGGCAGATACTAGGGCGTGTCCTCAATTCAATCGATTAACCTCTAAATAGGCTAAAAATGGCTAAATTTTGCCAAACATTGTCAAATAGCTTATTAATATCTCGATAGTATTTACGCTGCTTTCCTTGTTTGACGGCAATTTATCTCATTTTATCACCATTTTTAAAAAGACGACACGACCTAAAAGATAGCAACGTTGTAAAAAATAATACGCAGACCAAAGTATGATAAAGGCAAAAATATGAAAGTATTGGGTTTAGAGACTTCTTGTGATGAGACAGGTCTGGCGATTTTTGACAGTGAGCAGATGAATAGTGACAATCAAGGGCTGGTTGGACAAGTTCTGTATTCACAAATAGAGCTGCACGCACTGTATGGTGGCGTTGTGCCTGAGCTTGCCAGCCGCGATCATATTCGTAAGTTGGTGCCTTTGCTTAATGAGTTGTTAGAGCAGTGCAATGTAAAGAAAAATGAGATTGATGCCATTGCTTATACTAAGGGACCCGGACTCATTGGAGCTCTGATGACGGGCGCATTATTTGGGCGCAGTTTGGCATATGGTTTGGATATCCCTGCCATTGGTATCCATCATATGGAAGGACATCTGCTCGCACCGCTGATGGGTGCTAATCCACCCGCCTTTCCGTTTGTTTCATTATTGGTCTCAGGTGGTCATACGTTACTCATCGCCGCACGTGGTGTTGGGCAATATGAGATATTGGGTGAGTCAATCGATGATGCAGCAGGTGAATGCTTTGATAAAGCTGCCAAAATGCTAGGTTTGCCCTATCCAGGTGGTCCCAATATTGCCAAATTGGCTGAAACAGGCAACCCAACTGCTTACAGTTTACCAAGACCCATGCTGCATCGCGGATTAGATTTTTCTTTTAGCGGTATGAAAACCGCCGTGCATAACCTTATTAAAGACACCGATGGTTCAGGTGGCTCAGGGAATAATGCGGATAGCGATTCGCAAGTTCGCGCCGATATCGCCGCCAGCTTTCAGCATGCAGTCGTCGATACGCTGGTGAGAAAGTGCGTGAAAGCACTGAAGCAAGTAGAGATGAGTCGATTGGTGATCGCGGGCGGTGTCAGTGCCAACACTCATTTACGTGAAACCTTGGAGAGCGAGCTTGCTAAGATAAATGCCACTGTGCATTATGCGCCGCCTGCATTATGTACTGATAATGGGGCGATGATTGCTTATGCTGGTTATGAGCGCCTGCAGGCAGGGCAGTCTGATGATTTAGCGGTGAGCTGTGTGCCGCGTTGGCCGATGACTGAGCTACCAGCAGTGTAAGACGGCTTTGCTCAATACTATCTCCGTTAACCTTTATTAACCTAAGGATAAACTATGCAGTGGCTTACTATTGGACTAGGGGCTGCCATTGGGGCTTGCCTGCGGGCATGGTTGGCTCGCTTTAATCCGCTGCACCACTGGATACCCCTTGGGACGCTTGGTGCCAATGTATTGGGTGGACTATTAATAGGGTTGGCACTGGTGTGGTTTGAGCGCGTGGGCAGCAGTTTATCGCCCAATGTCCGACTATTTGTGATTACCGGTTTTTTGGGCGGATTGACCACCTTTAGTACTTTTAGTGCAGAAGTTTTTACCTTTATCAACGCTGGTAAATTATTAGCAGGTTTGGGATTGGTTGGGCTACATCTGGGACTGACATTGCTAGCAACGGCTATCGGATTTTACTTTTTTAAGCTGGTTTTATAAGCTTCGATAGATGTCATTCGCATAATGGTCTAATATAAGTGGTTCCCTTATATCAGTCTGTTTTAAGTGGTCTATTAATAGGTTTTCGAGACTTTTTAGCTGGTTCCCTTGGGGTATATTTTTAGTTACCTTCGATCTTGTCCATATTATTAGTCCCAATCACTTCGATATTTGGTTTGGTCGCTATGCGGCAAAAATGGTACAAGTGAATTCCGTGTCGGTTGTCGCCGTATTATTAGTATTATGTATGTTATATAAGTACCATATTATGAAGCCGCATCCCTCTTTTATCATTACAAAACCAAACCCTCATTCACCTATTACCTATATTTAACGAGACATTATCAAACAGGTAATAAGTACGCGCTATTCAGCCACAGTCGTTACTCTTCTTTAACTTTCATAAATCTACGTAACACCATAATCCGTTATCATTTCCTTTGTCGACAGAACGAAGTTTGATCATACTATTTGAGCGTCTTTCTCTCAAAAAAAGATGGATAACAAAAACTAAGATTTATAGCCAGTGTCAATTAAAAAGGAAGTAACGATGAAAATTATTATGTTTAAAAAAATCACCGTAGGCTCAGTATTAGCAATCTCTACCTGCCTAGCCATGGTTGGTCAGGCAAACGCGGCACCTTCTAACCCTACTCACTATGGAATGGATGTAAATGATGGTCCATTGTCTAAACTGAATCTAACCAAAAAACAAAAAAGCCAAATTCAAGCGATTCAAAAATCAAATCATAACAATGGTAAAAACGGTTATAAAAATAACCATGCGGCAATCTCAAAAGTACTGACCGTATCACAGCGTAATCAGTTAGAAAAAATGAGAGCTGGAAATAGAGCAAAACGTGGTCAATAAAATGGTCACAACCAAGGTAAATATAATCAAAATCAGAACCACAACCGTCATCGTTAATTAAAAAAAACAGGTTTGGCTTAAAATATTGTTTTATCAGCATTATGATGAGCAATGGTATATATAAAGGATCGCGCTCATGAAGAATAATTTGGTTCGTATAAAATCCCAAGTATTATTTAGCTTAACATTACTTATTTTAGCCATGGTGCCCGTCACCTCTACTTTTGCCATCCTGCCCATGGCATCGGAAATTTTTCAATCTGAGTCATCTTTCACTGCGTTTAATGATGAAAAAATCCTAACGGCTGATGATATTTTTTATACCGAAAATAGTATAACAATTGAAAATCATAGGATTATTGCTTCCAGTGAGAGAGCAACATCCTCAAATTCCATTAATGAGTATAAACATAAATCTGACCTTAAAAAGCAGTCAAATTTTATGAAGTATGATTGAGTTTGTAGAATAGTCGCAAGCGGTAATCTCCCACGATAAATAAGAACACTTATAAAAGGTGTCCCTATCGCTGACTTGTGTTAATGCTTAAACGAAATTCCGCACACTCTTTATAATAAGTACTTTATTGTAGATACAGCCTTAAACTGTTCAGAAAGTACACTGCCACTATTTAGATAACTAAATTCGTTACCATCATTAGCCTACAGCCAAAGGTTCAAGTCCTCACTAGGGTACCGTTATTTACCATAACGCTCGTCATAGCGTAAGAGAGCGGATGATATTTCTCAACTGGAATAATTTAGTAGATAGTGAAATACTACACCGGCTTCACAATACCTTCTAATAAATTCGCAAAACCTTGCATATAAGCGGTATCTTGGCTTGATGTGCGCGTCGCTGCATATAGCTGACAATGCACACCCGTACCCAATGGACGCGAGACGACCCAGCCTTTTTTCTCATATTCAGCAACCACCCAATCAGGTAACGCCGCCACACCGCGTTCACTGGCCACCAATTGAATCAGCATCGCCGTCAACTCTGTGGTACGAATGCTATCAAAGCTTACCTGCGCAGGGGTCATAAAATTGGCAATAATATCGAGGCGCTTGGCTTCCACTGGATACGCAATCAGGGTTTCATTGGTTAAATTATCTGGCTCAATAAATTTCTGCGCCGCCAAATCATGCGTTGGCGATAGCACCAAGCGACTTTCATACTCAAATAACGGCTGATAGCTGATACCGTCTATCGGTAAATCGCTGGTGGTAATGAGTAAATCGATATCACCTTCCATCAATAAGTGGTGCGGCTCTGGCTCAAAACCAGTCGCAAAATCTAGCTCTACATCCGACCATTCGCGGCGGTAATGATTGAGTATCGGCATTAACCAATCGAAGCAACTGTGACATTCAGAGGCTAGCCGTAATCTACCCGCTTGACCGTGAGCTAAGCGCTTAAGGTTGGATTTGGTACGGGTGACTTGTGGCATGATGCTATCTGCCAATGCCAATACCGTCTTGCCAGCTGGCGTAAAAGTCAGCGGGCGTGTTCGGCGATTGACCAAGCTGATATCGTAATAGTTTTCCAGCTCTTTTAGCTGATGCGAGACCGCAGACGCCGTGACGTGCAGTTCATCGGCAGCCGCAGCGAGTGAACCATGCGCTCGCAGCGCGGTTAGGGTATTGAGATGACGAAGCTCTAACATAAGACAACCTAACCGCTAAAGTGAGAAAAATTCATTATAATAGATATAGCACTGATTTTCATTCAAAGTCTGATTTTTAATCAGCAATGCTAAATGAGCAATGGCAAACTAGCGTCGACGTAATAATAGCTGCGAAATAATCACCAATATCAGCGAGGCAACCAGTAAAATTGTCCCAATGGCATTGACCTCTGGTTTGAGTCCTACTCGTACCATCGAATAAATCCGCAGCGGTAAAATCTCATAACTGGGCCCCGTGACAAAGGTAGAAACCACCACATCATCGAGTGATAAGGTAAAGGCGAGCAACCAACCTGCCATCACTGCGGGCAGAATGACAGGAATGAGCACGGTACGCACCATCGTTGATTCACTAGCGCCCAAATCGCGTGCGGCTTCCATCAAGCGTTCATCCAGACTGCTCAATCGTGCAAACACCGTGATGACTACAAACGGTAAGCAAAAAGTAATGTGCGCGAGTAACAGCGAGACGAACCCTAATTGCAACCCTATTAATAAGAATAATGCCAATAATGAAATAGCGAGTACAATTTCAGGCGACATCATTAATACAAATAACAGCCCATTTAGTAAGCCTTTACCGCGAAAGTTATAGCGATGTAGCGCGAGAGCAGTTAGCGTTCCTATCAAAGTTGAGACGGTGGCTGCGACCAATCCCAATACAATAGAATGCCAAAAAGCATCGAGCATCGCTTGGTTATTCAGCAGCGACTCATACCACTTTAAGCTAAAGCCGCCCCAGTTATAGCCGACTTTTGACTTATTAAAGGACATGACGACTAAGACGATAATTGGCAAATACAGCATAGTATAAATGAGACCAAGATAGCCTTTAGCCGCGATACTGCCAATCTTAATAGACGATCTTTTTTTAGTTGCCGAGCTATTCAGTTGATGATTCAGTGAACTATCAGACATTAGGCCACCTCATTAAAGTCGGTCTTGCCAATGCGGCGACTACTGGCACGGTAGGCGAGTAATAATACTGCCATTGCTAGTGTTAATAACACGCTGGCAGCTGCGCCAAATGGCCAGTCACGCGCATCCAAGAACTGGTTTTTGATGATATTGCCGACCAATAAATTGCGTGAACCACCCAAAATATCTGCCACATAAAACATACCCATTGCAGGCAGCAGCACCAATAATACCCCTGAGATAATGCCAGGCGTCGTCAATGGCAATATGATATGCCAAAAAGTCTGAGTCTTTGATGCGCCCAAATCCTGTGAAGCGAGTAGCATGTCATGGCGCAAATCGGTAAATACTGCGTATAACGGCAACACCATAAATGGGAACAATAAATATGTCAAACCAGCAATCACCGCCACTTGCGTGTATAAAATATCGATAGGAGTATCGATGATACCGATTGCCAGCAGTGATTTATTGATCAAACCATTATTGGCAAATAGCAGTTTAAGCGCATACGTCCGCACCAAAGAGTTGGTCCAAAATGGTAGGATTAACAGCATCATGAGTAGTGGCTGCCAACGCGTTTTGGCCTTGGCTATCAGCCAAGCAAAAGGGTAGCCAAGTAACAAGCAGATAATGGTTGTGATACCTGCCATCCATAACGAATGAATAAATACGCCAAAATATAGCGGATCAATCATGCGTATATAGCTGTCGATGCTGACAGGCAAGCTAATAAAAGCACTGCTATCGCGGCTCAAAAAACTGACAGCGATGACTAAGATATTTGGTAATAGCGCAAATATTAATAACCAACCCCAAATCAGCCAGAGCGTTACGGTACGAAAAGGACTTTTGCTGCCTAAGCTATGACCTGCCATCAGCTAATATCCTTTTGAGCAGCTAAACTGGCAGCTTGATGATTGGCTTCATCATCAAGCGTACCGTCTTCTGGTAGTACCCACTCCCAGCCATCGACCCATGATACTTTGACACCTTCATTTAACTTGTAATCAAAGCTTGGATCATCCTCATCAAAGAATTCAGAAGCCTTAATAATGTGACCGTTTGCTAACTCAATAATCGAATCTAAGGTGCTACCTTTATAGTTGCTTTCAATCACTCGCCCGAGTAAGCCACCATGTTCTTTATCATTGGGGTCATAAATTCGTAAATCTTCAGGGCGTAGCAATAAATTAACGATATCGCCCACTTGTACATCGTTAGCAAAATCAGGACGGCGTAAATTGCGTAAGGTGGTCGGACCGTCTTGCGCTTGTGCTTCACAAACTTCGACTTCGATACGGCCATTGGTCACGCGACCGTCGCGATCTGGTTGGTTAGGATAAACGCCTCTGACTTCCGCTTTAAACAAATTGGTCTCACCGATAAACTTGGCGGTAAATAAATTCGCTGGCGTTTCATAAATCTCAATAGGCGTGCCGATTTGCTGAAAAGTGCCATCTTTCATTACGGCGATACGATCCGACATTGATAGTGCTTCTTCTTGATCGTGGGTGACAAATACAAAAGTGATGCCAAGCTCTCGTTGCAGCCGTTTAAGCTCAGATTGCATTTGCAAACGCAGTTTATGATCGAGCGCAGATAGTGGCTCATCAAGTAGCAACAGTTTAGGACGATTGATGACGGCTCGTGCAATGGCGACACGCTGCTGCTGACCACCAGACAAGTCTTGTGGTCTGCGATTGGCTAAATGCTCCAGCTGTACCATGGCGAGCATCTCGCGCACGCGGGTTTGGATCTCATCTTTGGGTACTTTTTTGAGCTTAAGCCCGTAAGCAACGTTTTGCGCGACACTCATATGTGGAAACAAGGCGTACTGCTGAAATACTGTGTTCACGGGACGTTTATCCGCTGGCAAGCCTGCCATCTGTACGCCGTCTAGATAAATTGCCCCAGCGTTTGGCTGCTCAAAACCAGCGATTAGGCGCAGTAAGGTTGTTTTACCGCAGCCTGATGGACCAAGCAGCGTCAAAAATTCACCGTGCTTGATATCAAGATTGATGTCTTTTAATACTTCAGTTTGATCATAGGTTTTTTTTAGACCAGTCAGTTGCAGTAGTACTTTGTCATCTTGAGGTGATGCAGAGGCTCTGTGCATATTTGGCGGTGAATTGGTCATAATATTTATTCCTACGTGTCCGACATCGCAGTACAGCTATTTATTTAGGACACTGTGGTCAAGGTGATTTGATATGGATATAAGCGATGGGTGTAAACCCGATTTGGTCGCCGCGTATTATAACAAACCCTTGATATAAATCAGTGCAAGTTCGTTATAAGTTCTGCGAGCAACACGGTTACGCTGTCAATGGCTGTTGATGCTTGATAGTTTGGTGTTGTCTGTTTGATGCTCGGTTTTGGCTAACGCATTTCTGTTTTTCAGTTTCACTTCCAACTTTATAATTCTGTATGATTGGCAATAACTGCCATTCTATGACGATATTTAAACAAAATTTTTTATCATTTTTTGGTTTTTATTCCTATACAATCACGGTATGGCAGACAAACATAATGTGCCTGATAGGTTAGTAGCCATTCGCAAATCTATGTTTGAATACATGTGTGGAAAGCTGTTTATAACGCTAATATTATTAATGATAAAGGATGTCTTATGCCTAACGATACACGCCCGAAAACTGGTCAAGAAGCTCTTGCGCTTTTAAAAGAAGGCAATATGCGCTACATAGATAGTTTGACCACCACTGACCCAACAATGCAAAGACGACCTGAATTGGTTAAAGATCAAGATCCATTGGCCATTATTTTGGGTTGCTCGGATGCACGAGTACCAGTTGAGATTGTATTTGATCAAGGCTTGGGTGATTTGTTCGTTATTCGAGTCGCGGGTAATGTCGTCGCGCCTTCACAGATTGGCTCGATTGAATTTGCGGCCGAAAAGTTCGGTACAAAATTGGTGGTCGTGCTTGGGCACTCACATTGCGGCGCTGTCACGGCTTGTGTTGAGACACTGATCAATCCTGAGAAAAACTATTCACCCAACTTGCAGTCGATTGTCGATCGCATTCGCCCAAGCGTTTATAACTTGCATGAGCTTGCCACTGCCAATGGTCAAGATGTCGATGCCGACGAGTTGGTCGATCGCTCTATCCGCGCCAACGTCCGTATGTCAGTTAGCCAGCTCAAACATGGCTCGCGGGCATTAGAGGACTTAACCAATAGCGGTCAATTGCTGGTCGTGGGTGCAGAGTATGATTTGGAGACAGGAAAAGTACGTTTCTTAGACAGCTAATTAATAGGTTAAATGGGTAGCACCCAGTGTGCGCTCTTACAAAATCCACTCAATGCTTTCGCGATTTTTTATTATGATAAAAGGGTCAAGCGCGTAAAAAATATTCACGCGCTTGCTTTTAAACTCTCTATTTTGTCAATATTAGGATGACTATGTCTATAGCAAATACTGGCTCAGCCACTGATAATAATAACGAATCACTTATCGCTCAACCAACGAGCAGCGTCAATACCGATGGTGTGCAGCCTATCTCAGCACAGACGACAGGTTTTACTTTTAACCACACCATGCTACGTGTCAAAGATCCTGCCAAGTCGTTGGCGTTTTATACCGGTGTCCTTGGTATGACTTTGCTGGCGGTAAAAAAATTCCCTGACATGGGTTTTGATTTATATTTTTTAGCCAAGTTAACTGAAAGCGAGCGCGACAATTTGCCCGCGGGTGATGATTTGGAAATCTTTGCCTTCCGTCAACGCGGCATCTTAGAATTGACCCATAATTATGGTACCGAAACGAAAGCTGACTTTAGTTACCATGATGGTAATGGTGAGCCACAAGGCTTTGGACATATCTGTTTTAGCGTACCTAGTCTCGATGAAGCGGTTGCTTGGTTTGATAAAAATAATGTCGAATTCAAAAAACGTCCAGAAGATGGCAGCATGAAAAACATTGCCTTTATCAAAGATGTTGATGGCTACTGGATTGAAATTGTACAAGCAGATTTAATGGGCTAGCTTGACAGGCTGGTACGTCAATACGTCAGTTAATCTAGGACATACCCCAGTCAAACAATCAATTAATCGAGTGAATGGAAGCATAAAGCCAACCAACCAAAGGAGTGACGTCTAGATGCCTACCTCTGAGGCAGAAACGACAGTAAATACCAATATAGCGGCTGAACCAGTAACGACGGATGTACTGACATATCAAAGCATCATTGATTCAGCAAATGAGATAGTGGTTGGCTTTGTTGAACGCATTCCCTATTTTATCGCATCAATTATTGTTATTCTGATTTTTTGGTTTCTATCGATTGTCTTCAAAAAAGTGGTATACAAACTTTTAGGCAGTCGCAGTCGGCATCAGAACTTGGTTAAAGTGTTTCAGCGAGTAGGCGGCGCACTCATCATTTTTATCGGTTTTATGATTGCTATGGTGATTGCCGTGCCCGGATTTACCCCTGCTAAGCTGATTGGTGCACTCGGTATTGGTTCCGTCGCTATTGGTTTTGCCTTTAAAGATATTTTTCAAAACTTGCTCTCTGGTATTTTGCTGCTAATCTCAGAGCCGTTTCGCATCGGTGATCAGATTGTCTCAGGCGACTATGAAGGGACGGTTGAGGATATTAAGATACGCGCCACGACTATCAAGACGTATGACGGTCGGCAAGTGGTTATTCCCAATTCTGATTTGTATACCTCAGCATTGACTGTCAATACCGCCTATAAGCAGCGCCGTTTGCAAGTGGCTGTTGGTATTGGCTATGAAGATGATATCGAAGCAGCAAAAGCTGAGATTCTGCAAGCGTTAGATAAAGTCGAAAGCGTATCGAAGAAAGCGCAGCCAAGTGTGATTGCTACGGGTTTTGGTGATTCAACGATTGATTTGATGGTACGTTGGTTTATCGAAGACGGCACCCAAGCCAACAAAGTGACCTCGATTCATCAAGTGATCGTTGAGATTAAGAGCGCACTCGATGCAGCAGGCGTCAACATTCCATTCCCGATACGCACGATAGATTTGAGTGATCCATCAGTGACATCGATTGTGAATAAATTGCATGAGCAAAAGGCGATCGATGTTAATAACGATGTTAATAAAGCAGCGGCAGAGTAATTTGTTTAGCGCGTTATTTTAAAGAACGGCCTTTTACACAAAATTTTCGAAATAAAAATCCGCCATATCAAATGACATGGCGGATTTTTTTACGATATCAATTTATGACAATTTAGTCAGTTTTGACTTTAAAATCGGTATGACATGATTTACAGCTGGCGCCGACTTCACCAAAGGCTGGTTTGACATCATCGATGCTAGTGGCTGTTTGTGCAGCAGCGTTCAGCTCAGCAGTGACTTTTTGAAAGTTTTCTGCTTCTGCGCGAAAACCATCGGCATTTGACCAAACGGCATCAGTCGCATTGCCAACGGCTTCTTTATTTTCAAAATGAGTCCAAGGCGTAGCAGCGTCTTCTGCTAAAAATGCGGCTTGCTCTTTGAATACGGCGGCATCAAAGGTGTCAGGTGCTTTCATCATATCACCCATGACACCCATCGCATCACCATAGCTTTTCATGCTATCTTGGCGGGCTTTTACATCAGGGTCAGTGGCAGTGCTACACGCTGTTAGACCTAGGGCGGCTGCCATCAATGTGATGCCAAAGATAGATTTTAATGATTGGTTGGTATGAAACTGTGCCATGTGAATTACTCCTGTAAAATTGGTTAGTAGTAGGCGCGCTTATAAACGCTGGCTTTACATACTATTTTTAAGTATCTGCCCTTAAAGGCTTCTTCTAAATCGAAAGGTTTCTTTTAAATACTGCTTTTAAATAAAGCGTATTGTTATAAAAATTACCTCATCATCTTTTGGAAACGCATTCGCTTCTAAAGGATTTTTCCAACAATAGTTTTCATTGTAACGGTTATCCGTGCAGTGGACGTAAATTTAGTTGTTATATCATCGTAATTTTTGAGTCAGTGATTATCGGTCATATAAATTTGCGCCCATATAAATTTGCGCTCATATAAAAAGGTCAGCGTGGATAGCTGACCTTCTTGATACTCTCTAAAGACAAGCTAATAAATACCTTAGCCTTTATTATATTCACACAAACTATAGAGTCAACCAATCGCGTGGTTTTAGATAAAAATCGGTCAATGCAAACTCAGGCGAGCCTTCAGTCGGCTCAAAGCGATAATGCCAGCTGGCAAGCGGCGGCATACTGACTAAGATAGACTCGATACGACCATTGCTTTGTAGTCCAAATAGCGTGCCGCGGTCATAAACAAGGTTGTACTCAACATAGCGACCACGGCGATAGAGCTGAAATTCGCGCTGTGCCTCGGTATAAGGGGTATCTTTACGCTGCTCAAAGATGGGCATGATACCGTCAAGATAACCGTTGCCGACCGCCTTCATAAAATTAAAACAGGTTTCAAAGTCCCAGCCGCGACTTTCTGTATTGACATCATCATAAAACAAGCCGCCGATACCGCGTTGCTCATCACGATGACGTAGGTGAAAATACTCATCACACCATTGCTTAAAGTCAGGGTAGACGCTGTCACCAAAAGGCGCGCACAGATCATGACAGACTTGATGCCAATGCACGCAATCAGCGAGTACGGGATAAAACGGCGTCAAATCAAAACCACCACCAAACCACCAAATAGGGTCTTCGCCCTCAGCTTCAGCAACGAACAAACGCACATTGGCATGGCTGGTTGGGACGTTCGGGTTTTTGGGATGGACAACCAATGAGACCCCCATGGCTTGGGCTTTACGACCAGCGATATGGGGATGGCGTGCAGTGGCTGAAGCAGGCAAGTTATGCACGTGAATATGACTGAACATTACACCCGCTTTTTCAATCACCTCACCATCTGCTAGGACACACGAGCGACCGCCGCCGCCTTCAGGACGTTCCCAGTCATCAGGCACAAAGGTTGCATTGCCGCCACCATCGCGCTCTTGCGCCTCTAAGGCTTGACAGATACGAGCCTGCAAATCGACCAGAAATTCACGCACACGCATGATGTCGTTATTGGCTGGCACTGTTAAGTCTGTCGCTGATAGCTCTGTCTTATTATCTGTATTTGAAATACTCATAAAATATCTATTTATTTAGTGTATTGATGTCTATTTATTAAGATGTAACGCGGTATTGAAATCTTTATCTAATAAATGACCCATGCGGTCGCGCTTGGTCGCTAAATATTCAGCATTCATATCATTCACCCCAACCAATAAAGGCACGCGTTCCACGACATTAATACCGTGCTCGGTTAGATAAGCCACTTTGTCTGGATTGTTGGTGATGAGTCTGACGGCGTCAACACCGATATGAGCGAGCATCGGGCCGCACATATCATAAATGCGCGCATCAGCGGGTAAGCCCAACATGAGGTTGGCATCTAAAGTATCATGACCTTGGTCTTGCAGGGCGTAAGCGCGAATCTTATTGGTCAGACCAATACCGCGACCTTCTTGGCGCAAGTATAATATCGCCCCGCAGCCAGTTTCTTGTATTGCCTGCATCGCCGTGTTGAGCTGCGGTCCACAGTCACATTTTAATGAGCTAAAAGCATCGCCCGTCAAGCATTCTGAATGAATACGAATCAATGGAATGGTTTTTTCTGCTCGCGTGGCGTCCGTTTGACTCGGGGAGTTGTCCGCCGTATGTTGATCGACGACAGGCAGACCGACAGTCAGCATCACATGCTCTTGACCTTCGTCGTTTTCAAAGATATGAATATCAAACTCGCCATGACGAGTAGGTAGTTTGGCACTGGTAATAAATTGATATGACATTAATGTCCTGCATAAGCCGATAAGCGTGGCGGTAGAGGGTCTTTTTTAACCATATTAAAACAGCGATGACATCCTAGCTGCATGATGAAAGTAGGATTATGCCAGTATAATTCATTCGTAAAGAGTGCATGCTGATTGTCTTTATTATAAAAACACACAAAGTTCACAAACGACGCACGATGATTAAAGCGACAATTAAAAATAAATGCTATTATGCCATACTATTTTGACGGATACAGTGACAAGTCTTTGCCCTTACATTACTATGTCGTCACTAACATCCAATATTGATGCAGAATAATAAGGCATAATATTATCCCTTGTTATGAAAGCGCGAAAGCAAAGCTCCATCGCTGTCCATTACGGCAGCGTACGTGCTATTCGGCGCATCTTCTATATGTTTATATAAAGACATAGAGGCTGCCTGAATAAATTTATGAACAGTTATATGGTCGATTACACCAATAATGGTGTAGATATTATTGACGTCACTTAGGTAGCATTATGCACTAAGAGGCTGTCTTGTCAGCAGATTGGTAGGTATCGTACGGTTTATGCAGCAGTCACCTCATTCCCCACAGTCTCAGTCCGTATCTATGCCAGCTGTCGATTCTGCTGCCCAGCTGTCGAATTTACAGCAGACTTATACTGTGATTCCACGCGTCCGTCCTGATACGCCTTTGCTGGATAGCATTGCAGCGCCAGCTGATCTTAATACTCTGACAACCGCTCAACTTATCACCTTGGCTGATGAGCTGCGGCTATTTCTATTGTATTCAGCAGGTCAAAGCGGTGGGCATTTTGGTGCCAATTTGGGCGTGGTTGAGTTGACCATTGCGCTGCATTACTTACTAGATACGCCGCAAGATCAAATCGTTTGGGACGTGGGTCATCAAGCCTATGCCCATAAAGTCTTGACGGGTCGCCGTGATCAGTTGGCGACGATTCGCTCAAAAGATGGTTTGACTGCTTTTCCTGAGCGTGCAGAATCCGTTTACGATACCTTTGGCGTTGGTCATTCATCGACGTCAATCTCAGCTGGTTTAGGCATGGGCTTAGCACTGCGCTATCAAGGTCGCGCGCAAACCGTTGCTTGTATCATTGGTGATGGTGCAATGACCGGTGGTATGGCGTTTGAAGCGATGAATGATGCGGTGCAACAAGATGCAGATTTATTGGTCATTTTAAATGACAATGATATGTCGATCTCTTGTTCTATCGGTGGTTTTTCACGGCATTTAGCGATGCTATGGGAGTCAGGATATCAGGTTGATATCTCTGATGCAGGCGAGCCAGTACTATGCCAGCGCCCTGATATGCAAGGCTTTGATCGCCGCAAGCGTCACAAAGAGATGCGTGATGTGCCGCAGTTAGAAGACAACTTATTTAAAGCGATTGGTTTTACCTACTTTGGTCCGTTTGATGGTCACAATATCCCTGAGCTACTGCGGGTATTGTCACTTGCCAAGCAGATAAAAGGGCCTGTGTTAGTCCATATTTATACCACCAAAGGCAAAGGTTTTGCCCCAGCTGAGTTAGATCCCGTCGGCTATCATGCTATCAGCAAGCTCCCTGTCGAAATCAAGACTGATGCTCAGGCTGTCACCACAGAAAAATCGCTGTCCAACACCAAACCTGCGTTAAAATACTCGCAAGTATTTGGGCAATTCTTATGTGATAAGGCTGCTGATGACGATAAGCTGCTTGCCGTCACACCTGCTATGGAAGAAGGCTCGGGCATGATTGATTTTGCCCGTCAATTTCCGGAGCGGTTTTTTGATGTGGCCATCGCTGAGCAACACGCAGTCACACTGGCTGCTGGTATGGCAACCCAAGGCGTCAAACCGATTGTGGCGATTTATTCGACGTTTTTGCAACGTGGCTATGATCAGCTGATTCATGATGTGGCTTTGCAAAACCTTGATGTGATGTTTGCTATTGACCGAGCAGGTTTAGTCGGTGAAGACGGTGCAACTCATGCAGGCGTATTCGATTTTGCCTTTTTACGCTGCGTGCCCAATATGCTGATCGCCGCGCCAAAAGACGAAAACGAATGCTACCATTTGCTCAATACGTGCTATGAATACCAAGGCTGCACGGCAGTACGCTATCCGCGCGGTGTCGGTACTGGCGCAGTTATTGCATCGCCAGCACAGACTTATAACGTTGGCAAGGCAGTGATAGAGTCGGTAGTAGGTAGTGAGGATGCGCCTAAAAAGCTAGCGCTACTCGCATTTGGTACCATGGTTGCGACGGCTCAGCAAGCGGCAGAAAGCCTAATTGACAATGATATAGCATCAGACTGTCAGGTACATGTCATTAATATGCGCTGGGTAAAACCTTTAGACACGGCATTATTAGAAAAATTATTAGAGCAAGGTATTACACACATTGCGACTTTGGAAGAGCACATGATTATGGGCGGCGCGGGCAGTGCGGTAAATGAGTATTTGCTTAACGAATCGCCAGCCTTTAAAAACAACCGCCCTGCCGTTATTAATATCGGCATTCCAGATCGCTTTGTCGCCCATGGCTCACAAGCAGAGCAAATGGTTGATTGTGGTTTAGATGTTAATGGTGTGGTAAGGCAGCTTGAACAGTTGCTGTTGTAAGTTTAAGTTATACCTTTTAACGTTTTTAAGATTTTTAGCTGTCATTTGGACAGAGTATTGGTTAAATAGATAAAAGCTCGATCGATAGAGCGAACGCCTACTTAGTCGTAGGTGCTGACTTTTTTACAACTTACGCAGTTTGTGATGACCACCAAAATTTGGGTTGGTTTGACGAACGTCATGGTTTTTTTCGTTTTTTATCGAACAATTTTAGTATAATGCGATCATCGCTTTTAAATGGCGCATTTTTTAATCGTATAAATACAGTGTGATGCAGCGGCTGATTGGCATGTTGTGGGCACAGAGTTCGTCTTATTTTTGACATTCATTCATCAAGCAAATAGGTTATTTATGGAACCCATGGTCGTCATCGCAGCACGTACTGCTGAAAAAGTTGGTAAAGAGATTTTATATGCGCATCAAAACCGCCATAAAATTGAATTGGATATTGAGTCAAAAGGGCTTGATGGATTGGTTACGCGTATTGATCGCTTTAGCGAAGAGCTGACCATTGAAACCCTAAAAGCCAGCTATCCAAATCACTCGTACTTGGGTGAAGAGTTTGGTATGCAAGAAGGTCGCGGTGAAGATGCGGACTGGTGCTGGATTATTGATCCGCTAGATGGCACCAAAAACTTCGTCCATGGTGTGCCGCAGTTTTGTGTGTCTATCGCTGTGCAGCATAAAGGCGTGACCCAACATGGCGTGATCTATGACCCTGTCCGTGATGAGATGTTCTCTGCTAGCCGTGGTAAAGGCGCGCGCTTGAACAATCGCCGCATGCAAGTGAGCGAGCGCAAAACGATTGATGGCGGTCTATTTACCACTGGTCATCCGCTTGAGCGTAAACGCAATGGCGAAGTCATCTCTTATGCCAAGCAGCATTTTGAGAGCTTACAGAAAATCTCTGAAGCTGGCGGTCAAGTGCGCCGTTTAGGCTCTGCTGCGCTTGATTTATGTTATGTCGCTGCCGGTCGTTTTGATGGTTATTTTGAGATGTCAATTAAGCCTTGGGATATCGCGGCAGGTGAGCTTATCGTGACCGAAGCACGTGGCGTGGTGGTTGACCATACAGGTGCACACAACTCAATGACTTCAGGCTCTATTTTCGCCTGTAACATTAAGTTATTGAAGCCATTGATGCAAGTGGTTGTTCCAACGTGGGGTGACGTGTTTTAAGCACCACTTAAGTATAATTATTAAGATAACTTAACACTAAAAAGCTGGTTCCATTATGGAGCCAGCTTTTTTGTTTTACCATTATTCTTATAGTCACCTTTATCTTCAACCGTAATGCCTTGGAACTTAAGCGCTTTACTGGTGGTTTCCAACAGTTGCAACTCTTCTTCGATAAGCGTCAGCATTTCTTGTACATGTGGTAGTGCTTTACTACAAGCCGTAATCCCAAATTCAATCTTATCTAGATAACTAGCAAGGGTGATATTCATTGCTTGACCATTGAAGACAATAGACGCAGGGTACAACGATTGCAAACGTGCACCATTCCAATATAGTGGTTTTTCAGAACCAGGCACATTAGAGATAATCAGGTTAAACGCCTGCTTTTTGGGAAATAGACTGGTCGCTAAATTGATACCTTCCCAAGCATAGGCAATCACGCTGTAGTTAATCACTTGGGCTTGATTCATACGTCGAAAGCGGCGCTTGCCGTTATTCATACTGCGATGAATCAGTTTGATTCGGCTCAAAGGATCATCTAAATGCGTGCCCAAATTGGCTAGTACAAAGGATAATTGATTGCCTGCCACACTGTCATCTGTACGCAGCGACATCGGTACAAAAGCAATGAGTGGCTTGCTAGGCAGCGCATCCATGGAGATGAGATAACGACGAATAGCACCCGCACATACCGCCAACACCACATCGTTTTTACTGATATTTAGTCGCTCAGCAATATCGTTAAAACGCTGAATATCATAAGACTGCGCGGCTATGCGCCGTGAGGCTGAGATGCGTTTATTGAGCACACTCATCGGCGCATCAAAAGTACCGACATAACTGTCATCACCATAATTTTTCAAATTATCCAGCAGTTCGGTAAATACAGGTTTAATGGTAGATATTTGCTCTTTAATGATGCGTAATGCGGAGCGCTCTTTGGGTAAAATCGCATCGACTTGATTACGATGGCGTGCCATTAATGACCAAATCGGTAGCGTTACTGGCTCAGTGGGCGATTGTGATAATGATTTTTTGACAAGGCGCATGGCAGCAATGCCATCAACCAACGAATGGTGAATTTTGAAATATAGGGCAAAACGCTCAGGGTCGCCTTCGTTTTCTGGTTGAATACCTTCAATCACATGACATTCCCACAATGGCATGGCACGATCCAACAGCCGACCATGTTCTCTTGAAACATACATCAATAACTCGCGAACCCGTGCAGGCTTTGGTAAGGCAACATGATGGAGGTGATGCTCAACATCAAAATGCTTGTCCTTTTTCCAAAAAGCAAAATGCTCAAGCACTTGGTTAAAAGGAAAGGTAGGCGACACATCAGAATCTTGCATCTGTTTGACCAATTGGCAAACAAAACCGCTACCCGCATTCTCTGGCAATTCGAATAGAAATAGACCTCCAACATGCATGGGCTGTTTACGCGACTCAAGAAGTAAAAACAACTGGTCGACTGCTGTGAGAAGCCGCATAATAAATCCTTTTATGACGATAAGTTGAGTAAAAGTTACTTCTTTTATTATTATTTTATAGCTGACTTTTTATTAAATACTATCAATTTAATAATGGTTATTAAATTTAAAAGCTATTGAAAAAAGTATCCTGTTTGCGGTGAGCTGGCAGTCGCCATTTTGCGCATTGGCATACGACCTGCCAAAAACGCCGCGCGCCCTGCCCAGATGGCATGCTTCATGGCATGGGCCATCATGACTGGGTTTTGCGCATTGGCAATCGCCGAATTCATCAGGACGCCATCACAGCCAAGCTCCATAGCCAGCGCTGCATCAGAGGCCGTGCCAACGCCTGCATCAACCAATACCGGTACTTTGGCATTCTCGATAATAAGACTGAGGGTGTGACGATTCAGCAAACCCAGACCTGAACCAATCAAGCTACCAAGTGGCATAATTGCCACACAGCCCATACTTTCTAATTCTTGAGCGACGATAGGGTCGTCTGAGGTATAAACCATCACTTCAAAACCGTCATCAATCAATACTTTGGCAGCTTTTAGCGTTTCCATCACATTCGGATAGAGGGTTTTTTCATCGCCCAATACTTCAAGCTTAACCAGATTATGCCCGCCTAACAGCTCGCGAGCAAGCTTACAGGTACGAATGGCAGTCTCGGCATCGAAACAACCAGCAGTGTTGGGTAAGATGGTGTATTTATCGGGGGAAATCACATCAAGTAGATTGGGCTCATTGCTGTTTTGGCCAATATTGGTACGACGAATAGCAACGGTGACAATCTCTGCTGCCGACGCGCCAATGGCGGCGCCCGTTTCAGTCATATCTTTATATTTGCCCGTACCGACCAACAGGCGAGAAGAAAAAGTACGACTCCCGACCGTAAAAGTGTCTTGTAAAAGGGGCGTCGGATGAGTAGCAGTGCTTGTGTTCTCTGACATAACTGAAAATCCTAATGGCGAGTAAAACAAAATGCTATTATAACAAAATCATGCAATCTTACTTGCAGTCTTTTTTGGTTTAGCCAGTTAAGCATAATACGTTTGCCACGCTTTGACACGAGTTTCTTTCTGAGTTTATCTTTATCTATCAGGTCGCTTTTATGATGCAACTGCCGTACAGTTTTGCGAAACGCCATCAAATTTTGGCCATACTTGCCATTGATCCTGAGCTGCCAGCGACTTTGGTGCTGACCAAAGCCACGCCATTATCAGCGATTAATGAGGCAGTGCGATTTTTACAGCAGCAAGGGGTACGCGGTGTGCCCACTTATGAAAGCATCAGCGCCGATGACTTTGAAAAGCGCATGAACGCCGCTTATGCAGGCAATACTGGTGAGTCGCAACATATTGCCGCTGGACTCGAAGACCATCCTGATCTTGATAGTTTGGCAGATAGTGTCCCTGAAACTGAAGATCTGATGGATCAACAAGATGATGCGCCTATTATTCGTCTCATCAATGCATTGTTGTCCGAAGCGATACGTTTAAATGCCTCAGATATCCATATTGAAACCTTTGAAAAACGCTTGGTCGTGCGCTTTCGTGTTGACGGTGAATTAAAAGAAATCATTACGCCAAAACGCCAATTAGCGCCATTATTGGTGTCGCGTATCAAGGTCATGGCCAAGCTCGATATCGCCGAAAAACGCGTGCCACAAGATGGACGTATCAGCTTACGGCTGGCAGGGCGTGAGGTTGATGTGCGGGTATCGACATTGCCATCGAGCTTTGGTGAACGCGTGGTCATGCGTCTATTAGATAAGCAAGCAGGTCGCCTGAATATGACATATTTAGGGCTATCTGATAACGATTACAGTGAGCTAAAACGCTTGATTCATCGCCCACACGGCATTATTTTGGTGACAGGGCCGACAGGTTCAGGGAAAACCACGACGCTATATTCAGCATTGACCGATCTCAATGACCAAACCCGTAATATCTTGACCGCTGAAGATCCGATTGAGTTTCAGCTCGATGGCATTGGGCAAACGCAGGTTAATAATAAAGTCGATATGACCTTTGCCAAAAGTTTACGTGCGATGTTACGTCAAGATCCAGACGTGGTGATGGTTGGTGAGATTCGGGATTTAGAAACGGCAGAAATTGCCGTACAAGCGTCGCTTACTGGACATTTGGTTTTATCAACTTTACATACCAACACCGCCATTGGTGCCGTCACGCGTCTGCAAGATATGGGCGTTGAGCCATTTTTATTATCGTCATCGCTGATTGGTGTCGTCGCCCAGCGCTTGGTGCGTACGTTATGCCCGCATTGTCATGGTTGGCAAGTGGCTGATAGTGAGCAAGCCAAATTATTTACTGAAATTGGTATTGTGCCAGTCTCAGAGAATGGTGCTGAAACTTTAACAACTACACCTATCAATCTACCCAGACCAGTTGGCTGCGACAAATGCAATCAATCAGGGTTTAAAGGACGGACGGCGATATATGAAGTGGTGCCCGTTGATGATACCTTGCGCCGTATGATTCATAGTAATACCGCCGAGTATGAGCTAGAGGAGTACGCACGTCAGCAGACAGCGTCGATTCGTGCGGATGGGTTGCATAAAGTCATTGCAGGTCGTACGACGTTAGAGGAAGTGCTACGAGTGACGAAAGAGAGTGCCTTAGCTGATGACACAATACTTGTATAAAATGTCTAGAGTGCATTGGTGATGGTTTAATCTACCTCAGCCAAAGGGTCTG
Source organism: Psychrobacter sp. UBA6739 (assembly GCF_002453835.1). Classification (NCBI taxonomy): domain Bacteria; kingdom Pseudomonadati; phylum Pseudomonadota; class Gammaproteobacteria; order Moraxellales; family Moraxellaceae; genus Psychrobacter; species Psychrobacter sp. UBA6739. The sequence goes on along the minus strand of NZ_DKHR01000018.1, from coordinate 144,375 downwards.
CATAGCAGGTAAAAAAATAACTGGCTATGGTAGCCAGTTATTTGATGGTCATTCTTTACTGTTTTTAATACTTTACTGTTTTTAATACTTTAGTGTTTTGAATAGTTCAGTGCTTTTAATAATTTAACGTGTGACGTCATTATTATTTTGCAGCGATACATTCAACTTCAACGCTGGCACCAGCCGCCAATTCAGCGACGCCAAAGGCTGAACGTACCGGATAAGGTTTGGCCAATTCTGCTTTATAGACTTTATTAAAATCGTCAAAGTCATCCATGTCTGTCAGCATCGCCATACATTTGACGATGTCTGACTTTTGATAGCCGTACTCTAACAGGGTTTCATTGATATTATCCAATGCTTGCTTGGCTTCGGCTTTGACACCACCTTTGACTAATTTGCCATCTTTAAAACCAATTTGTCCAGACATGTATAGCGTATCGCCCACACGTACTGCTTCTGAAAAAGGATAATTACCGCCATCACCAAGAAATACAGGGCTAGATTTAGTCACACTTGCGGTATTTGCCATTGGCGCCGCATTCGCTGTCATAGCAAGGCCTAGTGAGCACGCGCCCACGAGCAACGCCTTAGTTAAATGGGTAGTCAATTTATGGGTAATCTTGGACATCGCTGTCTCCTTATTATACGTTTTTTTCACAATTTTTTTAAATTCACTATACAAGTTTAACAAACATAATGTCTCATCACACTAGATGACACATTATGTCTTACTTATGCTTAACCAGTTATTGGTCGTTTTGCTCAGCTTCGACTTCTGTTTTAGATTCAGTGTCAGCTTCTAGCGGCTTTTCGCTACTTTTGCCTTGACGGCGGGCTTCTAATTCAGACTTAGGAATCCAAGCCCATGTCATCTCAACCACGATAGGGTCACGATCACTGTCAGACTCACGGTCATGAATGACGCACGGAATTACCATTTCGCCTTTTGGTGTATTTAGGATATCTAAGCGCTGCTCATCCGATAAAGACGCCACTGCTGCAATTTGACCTTTTTTAATCGGGCGATAAAAATTAACCGAGTATGATTTAATCAATAGTACGCGGTCAGAGGGTAGGTTTAAACCCAAAATAAAACCAGTCGCTGTTTCGGCAAGTAAGGTAATGGCGACCGCATGAATAGAGCCAATATGATTTTGCACTGCTTTGGTGTTGTTTAAGCTCACGACGACTTGGTTGGGTTCGACCGTTTCATAATAGACGCCCGTTGTGCCTACATATGGAACCACTTTACCAAAGGCTTTGGATAAGATGCTCGAGCGTGCGCTGGCAGGTAAGTACTTGGTGATAGATAACAGTTTGGTAAATTGATTGCTGATGGGCTTGAGCGTGCTGTTGGGTTTTTCGACGGGCGATCTTGTGCTGTCAGAGGTTTTGGCTGGCAATTTATTGGTTAGCTTGCTAGGGAGTTTTTTTAATAATCCTGACATACAAAATTCCTTAATGTAGATAGATTAAATGACGCTTTGAGTGTTACATATTTCATCATAGCAGCTGATAGGATGCCTATTGTGCAAGCTGCCATGCTCACTATGGTACATTAACCGCCGTCTGCCTACTATTATTAGCATGAACTGTTGCGCTTATAAAATAGGGCTAACGTCATGATACTCTAGATGCTAGGAATGCTATCGCTCAACGCAACATCGTATCACTTAGATGCTTTCATAAACAGTGCTGCTGGATGCCATAAAGACAGCCACGCTATAATGATGATATTTTAGCGTATCTTATTGATTATTTTTCTTATTTCCTTTTTCTATGCTGGATGAAGCTATGCCTGACACGTCAATTCATGTGCCGACCAATATCATTTATACAGGCGTTGCTGGTACGGGAAAAACCTATCGACTGTTACAAATTGCTAAGCGATATACCGACTATCTGCCGAGAGCCGATGAGGTAGATTTGTTAGGGCAGCTATTGCAAGCGCTTAGCTGGCGTGAAATCGTATGCTTGGTACTTTTGGATTTTCAATCTAAACACCAAGACTTGGTAAAAGTGCCTGAAATCGTCAATCATGCGTTCTTTGTCGCGAAAGCCGCACAGAATGCCCGCGAAAAAAACTTAAGCAATACGGCTTGGTCTGTCCTTCAAATGCATAGCCCTACCAATTCAAAAACTGTGACTTATAAAAACCGTGCCAGCCAAGCCTATTTTGATAAAGATGAGGGCGGTGCGTGGTATTTGCTGCCAGAAAGCTTTGAGTTATTAACAGAGCTATCGCAGCAACTTGCCGAATTTCAGCAAGCGCAGCGTGATAACAGTGTCAACCAAAGCCAAGCTAATCCAAATCAAGGTTTTAGCCAGCAGCGCTTTACCATGGTTAGCTTCCATCAAGCGTATGGCTATGAAGAGTTTGTCGAAGGCATTCGTCCTGTCATGGCAGCGTCTAATTATACAACAAGTAGCTTATCTCAAATGAATTACGCCATTCAAGATGGTGCATTTTTAAAACTGTGTCAAAGGGCAGCAAATGATCCAGAGCAGCGTTATGCCATCTTAATTGATGAGATCAATCGCGCCAACGTGTCACGAGTATTTGGCGAGCTACTCAGTCTAATTGAGCCAGACAAACGGGCTGGCATGGCAAACGCGATGGCCGTTCATTTGGCCTATTCTGGACGGGTTTTTAGCATCCCTGCTAACATCGATATTTATGCCACGATGAACATCCAAGATCACTCGTTAGCACCACTTGATATGGCATTACGTCGGCGCTTTCGTTTTATAGACTGTCCTCCGCAGCCCAAGTTATTACCGATGATTCATGTACACCGAAACTCAGAAACTGACAGTCCAGCAGCAACGATAGATTTGGCAAAGCTCTTAGCTGGTTTGAATGATCGCATCACGCAAACAGTGGGAATGGAAGCGCAATTGGGTCATGCTTTTTTATGGTCAGTGACGGATCTTGGACAATTGCAAGCGGCGTTGGTTGAACAAATTATTCCGCAGTTAATGCAAGCGACGGGTGGGCAAGAGGGTACTTTGCAATATATCTTTAGAGACGAGCAGCAGCCACTGCGAGCGCAGTTTATTCATGATAGTCATGTATCCATCAATGACAGTGTGAATGATCAAGTGAATGCTAATAGTCAAAATCCGCTGTTTACTGGTCAAAACGCATTTTTCGGTCAGTCTATGCGCACTGCTGGCTATAAGATAAATGCCGACCTCATTGCGGGGGTAGGCGATTTTGCCACACCTACTGTCTATCAACGTTTATATCCATAAAGGTGCTCAGCGTTGATAAATAAAAGCTTTAGTCATAAAGTCATAGCCAATAATATTGACAGTACCGACGTTAATGCGCGTGATACCAATATCATCACTGTGTTTGAGCATCAGCGTCTAATAGCGCATGACTTCTTACGGGTATCTGATTTCCATTGGTTGATGGCGCAAGAGTTTGCGGTATTTAGCATTAAGCGAAGACAGGGACAATGGCAGTTAAAAGTCGGACATTATATAGGGGTTATTTTACTGCCTAGCGGCATGACGCTTGAGATTTTACCTAAACTTGCGGCAAAAACTTCTAGCGATCAAGTCGCGCAGCAATCATACCTTTCACAGAATACCAGTCATCGCCATGCCAGTCATCGCCCCGATATCAGGCAAGCTCGCCAATGGGTGCAGGGCATGCTATCGGATTTGACCAATAGCAGTCATGTCAAAAACAAGCTACCCAATACAAAAAATCTAGGTCAATTTAGCAGTCAATTGTCGCCGCTATCGATAGCTGTAATGCCATTGTCAGATTGGCTTATCACGCAGTTTTTGCAGCGGCTGGCTCATTATCGACCAAGCAAACACTATCAGACGCAGGTCGATAATCAAGCATCGATACAAGGTCGACTTCTCATCAAAGAACAAATGCGCCACAACAGCATGCAGCCGCATAAGTTTGTCTGTGAGAGCAGTATACTGAGCCAAGACATGCTAGGTAATCGGCTGATTAAGAGCACGTTGATTTTGCTGACACCTTTATTTTTTCAATCAACGCTATCGAAAGCAGATGCGCCTAAATTTTTGCAGGCTTGGCAGCGAGTAGCGGCGTTGAGTTATCAAGAGCTGACACAGTTAGAGTCGATATACAAGCAAGCAAAGCGTCAGTTAGCCGTGCAACCGCTTCGAGCACCGCAACTACAGGCTGCTCAGCAATTGTTAGATATGGCTTATTGGTTACTAAGGCAGTCCAATGTGACAACAGGTAATGGTATTGCGCTAAATAAACCATCTAGGCAAAATCTGTCCTCTCCGCGTTTATGCTTGCTGATTGATATGAATCAAGCCTTTGAGCAATGGGCAAGCCTGCGCATTGCCTCGATGTTTCAGCAAGTGAGTCAACAATATCAGCCGTTATATCAAACGCAAAGTATCTGGCTAACGGATGCAGAAGGGCGCGCATGTCTGTCTATACGACCTGATTTGCTCATATATAAAACTAATGCTAATGATAATTGTCACAATCAGAATGGCACTGCGGTTATTGAAGCTAGAGAAAAAGGTCACTATAGCCATGTCATCGATATTAAATGGAAGCATTTATCGCAGACAGCCAGCATTAGTGCCAGTGATGCTTATCAACTGATGAGTTACGCTCAGGCCTATCAAGCAGGGCAGGTGTGGCTGATTTACCCAGTACAAGATAATGAGCGGTTACCAGTTGCACTCAGCCAACAAGTGCATGATTATAAAAAGACTGATGGTGCTAACAACCATGATAAGAGGCATAATGCTACTGATGAAAAAGTGAGTCCTGCGCCATTGTGGCTCGTACCATTCAATGTTCTGACTGGTAAGATAAACGGCGGCTTGCTTCCTGATTAGAATAGAGTATAATGAGCGCTGTCGATGAGTAAGTAGCACTTAGCATCGTGGAGAAAAGGATTTGTCATAGTGGTTTTTATGATAAATGAGCGTTTTTTAAGTAATTTAGCAGTTTTTTTAAATTAATTAAAAATAGGTGTTGACACCATCGGCTTTTCCCCTTAATATGTGCACCTCGATAGCAAGGAACGTTAACAAGTTAGTGGCATTGCCAACAACGAGTTAATCAACAAACTATCGTAATAATAGAAATTTCGGAGTGTGGCGCAGTTTGGTAGCGCATCTGGTTTGGGACCAGAGGGTCGTAGGTTCGAATCCTATCACTCCGACCATCTATTTTTAAGAGCCTTACAGGCTTTTTTTTATGTATAATGGTTTAGTTTTTGATATATTTAAAACTTGCTTTAGTATATAAAAGTCCTCTAAGAGCGCCTGTAGCTCAGCTGGATAGAGCATCTCCCTTCTAAGGAGGTGGCCGCAGGTTCGAATCCTGCCAGGCGCACCATTTAGCCTGCAAATCTTGCCTCATCAGGCAATAGTTATGGCGGTTGTAGCTCAGTTGGTAGAGCCCCGGGTTGTGATCTCGGTTGTCGTGGGTTCGAGTCCCATCAGTCGCCCCATATTTTATTCTGCATTATCCTCTTCTTGTTATACCTCATTATAAAAACCTTATTCTAAATAATACTTGCCATGTTTGGCTTTTTTTGTGCCTGTATGATTGGTTTTAACCTATCTTACCCCCTGCGATTAAAATTTGTAGACTCATCAGCCCTTTGATTGTCTATTGGTTTACTGGTTTTTTGTCTCATTTATTTTTATCATGGGTTCTCTTTTTAGACGCTCGCTATCTCTGTACGTGCCTTAAACCTGCTTTGTTATTCTTTAACCGCCTTTATATAGGATAACAAAATATAGAATAACAAAGGCAACGCTTTCAGTGACGCATCATGATAAGGTCTTAAAGCACGTTGATATATTAGGTCATCCATTAAGAAGTGATCCATTGGAGATGATACGAGTGTTAAGAAAACCAAAGGTCAGTTAAAAAATATATTGAATAGATTAAGTAAGCCTAAGACCGTAGTAGGGATGTGAGTGCTTGTCTGAGATGCGCTGCTATGGATCTTATATTATTGAGGAAGTGATTGATGGACGCATTGAGCGTATTGCTACAAAACGTGCATTTGTTTGAAACCAAGTATTATCGTTTGAATGGGACTGGTAATTGGTCTTATTCCATCACTAGACAAGATACGATTTTGTTTTATTTAGTGATGTCTGGGAGCTTTTGCATCGATGTCGGCAATGGTTTGCGACAGGCGCACGCTGGCGATATGATTATGATTCCCAGTGCTCATAAGCATGTGAGCTATGCCTTAGATCATAATGGTGACGATGCGCTACCGCTGGATGAGTTGCTGACTCATTGTAAGGAAAACACCCTTGATATCGATGGTAATGGTGATCCTAACTCGTCTTTGATATTGATTGAATGCAAATATGACAAAGAAATGATACGTCCTTTGCTGTCTGTGCTGCCTGCGATTTTGCCTGAAATCAATGATGAGTCTGACGGTAGATTTGAGGTCATTGATGTCGAGATTAAGCTGCTGACCTTAGAAGCCGAGCGTGAGCGCATGGGCAAGACCGCGATCATCAATCATTGGGCAAGTATTATGATGATTGAATGTTTGCGGGTTTATATTGAAAGTTTGCCTGAGGCCACAGAAAATTGGCTACAAGCCATGAAAGACCCGTTTTTGACCAAGGCGTTAGCAGCGATGCATCAAGCGCCCAATCAAAACTGGACCATTCATAAGCTGGCTGAAGTCGCAGGAATGTCACGCTCAAGCTTTGCGCAGCGCTTTAAAGATACAGTTGGCATGCCGCCGCTGACCTATCTCATTGATTATCGCTTGCGCTTGGCGGCCCGATATTTGCGCTTACAGCAAAACAGTATTGGCCGTATCAGTGAGTTGGTTGGCTATGCGTCAGACTCGACCTTTAGTCAAGCATTCAAGCGCGTTTATGGGGTATCACCAAAAGCCTATCGCCAACAATATCAACAAGAAAACATCGCATAGCATATCGTTCATACTCCGAACAAGCGTTAAGGTTGCCATTAGGCCCTTAACGCTTTTTTGTTTTCTCATGGTGAAGTAGGAGACTTCTATGAAGATATTTCGTCTATGGTTGACAGGTGTTGATAGGGAGTATTTTGACGATGGACAGCTGACAATGTGCTTGTGTTCAGGTACTATGGAATAATGAGTCGTCTAGGCGCAAACGCTTGTTTTTAGCGTAAGATATGTCACTGTATGGTGGTCAGATCGTTTGCTCTAAATGATATTTATTTTTGCTGCTGATGGTATGTTATGACTGAACCGACCGCAAAGCCACGCGCAGGAGCCAATAGCCAACAAGGCTCAGCTGTGTCCGCTAAAAAACAAAGCAATATGAATCCAAGCAACGTCAAGCATGGTCAAAAAGACAAGGCGGGTGCGACACCTGACAAAGCGATGTTATTGGCACTGTTTACGCTGCCAGATATTGAAGAGGCAGTTGTTAAAGAGGTCGTTAAAGTCGCCGCTGATGAGTTGTCTAATACCCATAGCGTGATGCAACAGCCTGCTACTAGCGAGATGAATATTGCCGAGCAGCGTGTGGCACTGTATCGTACTCAGCATGAGCGTACGCGATTATTATATATGGCATCCGCTGCCACGCGACCTACTTATTTGGTACAAACGCTCAAATCACAATTCGCAGAACATCAGCAATACTTGCTGGCACAGCAGCTTGATAAACGCGGCTTGATGGATACCGATGGATTAGAGCGTCTTTGGCAGCAGCTGCATGTGGTCGATGACATCATCGCTGATATTGTCCGTCATATGCCAGCTCAGCAACCAGCAGGTTGGCAACTGACTACTCAAGATGGGCGAAATCCGCTATGCTTTGCCACCGTTGGCAAATTAAAGAACAGTAAGCCTATTCGTGATCAAGGCAGTCTAAATAGCTATGTACTTGGGCACTTCGGCGTGAGTAGTTTTACCTATGACCGCGGCTATTATATTGGACATGTCGTTGGCTACTTATTCAGCTGTTATTTTTGTGCCCATCTATCTATTAGCTATGGTGTTACGGCACTTGGTTCGCAGGTTATAGCTGATTACGATTATGCCAGTCTTGAGACGCCATATATGGTTAGACTGCTACAAGGGCTGGATGGCTACTGTAAAAAACGTATTTATCAGTTGGCAGTTATCTGTGCACGATTGAGTGCCTTTGCCAGTGACAAGCGTATCGAGAGAATGCTCATTGCTGAGGTCAACGACTTCGATAAAAAACTGCAGCAGCAGCACTTAGATGTTTTGTTATTGCAAGGTTTGATGCCAGACAGTAGCGATTCTACACCGCTTTTTTAAGCCATTAAATCTCGATAGATCTCCTTTATAAGTCCTTGTTTATTACCTTTTATTATTGACCACTTTAGGATATTCGCTGCTATGCCCGCTTATCATTATAAAGCGTTAGATGACCATGGCAGTGTGCAAAAAGGCTTGCTTGAAGGTGATTCTGCGCGACAAGTTCGCCAGCAGCTGCGTGATAAACAATGGACACCCGTTGAAGTCAGTGCCGTCAATGATAGACAAAACCAGAATAAAAACCGCTATAAAAAACCGTCTGCTTACGAGTTGGCATTGCTGACCCGTCAATTATCGGTATTATTGGCAGCGGGTATTCCGTTAGAGGAAACGCTTGCCGCCGTCGCCAAACAATCACCAAAAACCCATATTAAATCTCTCATGCTTGCCGTGCGCTCGCATGTATTAGAGGGTTTGAGCTTGGCGCGAGCATTGCAGCAAGCCGCCAGTTTTCCACCACTATATATCGCGACCATTGCGGCAGGAGAAAAGTCAGGTCACTTAGATTTAATCTTGAACCAGTTGGCAGATTACACCGAAAACCGCTTTGCATTGCAAAAGAAAATCCAAGGCGCGATGGTTTATCCGATTGTGCTGATGGTGATGGCAGTCGGCGTGATTATGGGCTTGATGAGTTTTGTGGTGCCCAAAATTGTCAAAGTGTTTGAGCAGTCTGAACAGGCATTGCCGCTCATTACCCAAATTGTTCTTAGCCTATCTAACCTCATTACGCAGTGGTGGTGGCTGATGCTGCTAGCATTGTCAGGAACGGCATTTTTGTTTTATCGTTTTGCGCAGACGCAAGCGGGTAAGTTAGCGATAGACAGCATCGTGCTAAGACTACCGATATTGGCGCGGTTATCAAAAGGGCTGAATGCAGCACGTTTTGCCAGTACATTGGCGATATTGGTACGCTCAGGGGTGCCGTTGATTGAGGCATTGCATATTGGTGCGGCGGTGACGACCAATTTACACATTCAAAAAACCATCATCACTGCAGCTGATAGGGTGACGGAAGGCTCAAGTTTATCGAGTCAATTAGAAAAGTCCAGTTACTTTCCGCCGATGATGGTGCAAATGATTAAAAGTGGCGAAAACTCAGGCGAGCTTGAAAACATGCTCAGCCGTGCCGCCAATATGCAGGAAGCAGAAGCCACAAACTTTATCAGTACCTTATTGTCGCTACTTGAGCCGTTGATGCTAGTGCTGATGGGCGTGGTAGTGATGATTATCGTAATGGCAGTGATGCTGCCGATTGTCAATATGAATGATCTAGCAGGATAATGAGCACTCAAATCTTCTGAGCTTGTGTGCCTCCCGCTCACATTTCCATTGTAGCCATCTTACTAAATATTACGCTAGCTTTCTTAAGATTTGCTTACTGTTGTAGATTGTTGACTGAGCCAGGTTTTTACTAGGGTAAAGCCAGCCATCAAGCTATAGTAAGCGTCAGTCAAAAGTTATCCTTATAAATATTACTCACCATGCTGTGGTTCAGTATTGATGCTTATAAAAGTCAGTGTTCATAACAATCTACTTGCGGTGCTAGGGCGTGTCCTCATTTTAAAAATGGTGATAAAAATGAGATAAATTACCGTCAAACAAGAAAAGTAGCGCAAATAATATCGAGATATTAATAAGCTATTTGACGATGTTTGGCAAAATTTAGCTATTTTTAGCCCATTTAGAAAGTAAACGATTGAATTGAAGACACGCCCTAGATAAAAATAAAATCATGGTTTATAGTGATAATCGTTTCAATGCTCATTAATACGCCGATCATTAATGTTACTTGAACGCCACTTTTCCTATTTACATCACCCTGATGCCAAAAGCGATGATAAAAGCGATGACTATAATTGACAAAATTCAAGTAACTACTATGCCAACAAGTGCTATGAGTGAAGACCAGTTTCAGGCAAGTAATATAAGTGCCAACAAGCCAGCTCCTACAAGAGCCCGTCAGCCACTGCCTATGCGTAATAACCAGTCTGGATTTACTCTGATCGAGATCATGGTCGTGATTGTAATCTTGGCAATTCTTGCAGGCTTAGTTGTCCCAAAAGTGGTGGGACAAAGTGATAAAGCTCGTGTCAAGACCACTGAAACAGCGCTTGCTACAGTATCCAACGCCCTTGATATGTATAAGGTTGATAATTCGCGCTATCCGACTACCGCACAAGGTTTAGAAGCATTAACCACACCGCCAGCAGAGGCCAAAAACTACCCAGATGGTGGTTATATCAAAGGCGGCTATCCAACAGATGGCTGGGAAAACGAGATGCAATATGTCGCCCCAGGCAGTGAAGGTCGTCCTTATGATTTATTCTCGCTGGGTGCAGATGGCCAGCAAGGCGGCGAAGGTCAAGATGCTGATCTTTATGCCCAATTATAAGCACTAGCTTGACGGGTAATTAAAATATGGGTAGCTAACGATCCCTTACTCCATAGTATGTTTATTGGTGACGGTCGCTCTAAAGCTCTTAAATATCAACCAATAAAACCTTATTGGTTGATATTTTTATATCAGTAAATAAATGGCGTGGCATTCCATAGATAATGTAAAACCATCCATTTTTCCAACAAGCTATACGTTTGATGCCAGTCATATCGCCCCGCTCATTTGTTATTAAAATCAGCCAGTAGAGGTCATTACTCATGTTTACCAACAAACTCAATTCACAAGCCGTCATTACAAATAAACGAGTCTCTAAGTTGCCTCACGCACTTGCAATCATGAGTACTTCATTGATGATAGGGTTGTCAATGGCATCTATGAGCGCTCAAGCTGCAGGTTTGGGCGAGTTATTTGCTAATAATGGTGCCGCACAATCGAAGTTTTTGCCTGTCGATAAAGCGTTTCAAGTTATTAGCAGCACTAAGGCCACGTCTAAGGGCACGCGCTTATCTATTAATTTTGATATTACGCCAGGTCATTATGTCTATAAAGATCAGCTTACTCTCAGTTTTCCTAAGGGCGTGAGTGCAACCCCCTTTACTTTTAGTCAGTCGCCGGTCTCCATTGACGACCCAACCTTTGGTAAGGTTCCCGTTTTTACCCAAAAAAACATGGTAGCAACCACGACTCTGACTACTAACAATGGTAAAGGCGCAAAAAATGCACCGATTGTCATTGGCTGGCAAGGCTGTGCAAAAGCTGGGCTGTGCTATCCGCCAGAGAAAATCAAAACCACGGTTGATATCGCCGTGACACGCAAATAGACCACAAGCCGATCGACTCAAATATTGGTAATAAATAGCATATTAGGTAATAAATAGGTAGCTCTTCATGTCCATCAAGACAATAGAAAAAACACCATCGCTAACGGTACATCGCTCGTCCAAAAAATCTTATCTACTAGCATTTGCGGTCTCTAGTAGCTCGTTGTTTACAGGACTGGCTGCGATGCCCATGATGACTCATGCGGCAGGGCTGGGTGATTTATTTAGCAGTGATAAAAATGCGGCACAGACGAAGTTTTTACCAGTGGACAAAGCTTTCCAAGTCAGTGATAACAGTAAAGCTACCAATAATGGCACGCGCTTAGCCATTAATTTTGACATTACGCCTGAGCATTATGTTTATAAAGACCAAATCAAACTGACGTTGCCAGCTGGCGTGACCGCCGCGCCTTTTACCTTTAGTCAAAAGCCAGTTTCAATCGATGATCCGACATTCGGAAAAGTACTGGTGTTTGACCAAGCGAATATGGTGGCGACGACGACCTTGAGCAGCAGTAATGGTAAAAGCGTCGACGATGCCGCCGTGGTGATTGGCTGGCAAGGCTGTGCCAAAGCAGGACTATGCTATCCACCTGAAAAAATTAAAACGACAATTGATATCGCTGCTGCAACACCACAAATTGCAGGAAATAGCGCCAGTACTTCTACTCAAGAAGCTGCTAACAACAACAGTCTGACAGATAATGACAACACCGCTGAGTCAAGTGCGACGGTTGCCGATAGTCTTGCAGCAGAGCAAGCGCTGACTGATGATGGGGTGATTGATTATGCCTTGTTGGATGATGAGGCTTTAGAGGGAGAGCTTGGCGCTACCAATACGATTTCTGGCGCAGATGAACAAGGCGTCGATGGCACTACGACAAGTGAAATTCCTGCGACAACCAACAATACTGTTGCTGGAAATAATGCCACTGATAGCGATCCTTTTGGTCTGGCTTCTCATCCTTGGTTGGCATTGGTATTATTGTTTTTAGCAGGGCTGGGTTTGGCATTGACACCATGCGTACTACCAATGTTGCCAATCGTTGCCAATATCGTTGCCCGTGAGGAGAATCCAACGGTGAAACGCGGTGTTATTCTCACCACCAGCTATGCTATTGGCGTGGCAACAGCTTATGGTATTTTGGGCGCAGTTATCGCCGTGTTTGGTGAATCATTAGGCATTATCGGCTGGCTACAAAACCCCATTATCCTGATTGGTTTTGCGATTGTTTTTGTCCTACTTGCACTATATATGCTGGGTGTGTTTAGTATCCGCTTACCGAGATTTATGAGTAATAAAATGCAAGGCTTGAGTCAAGCAGGGGATAGTAAGCTGGGTAGTACGGGCGGTAGTTTAATCGCGGGTTTCTTATCTGCGCTCGTCGTATCGCCTTGCGTTTCTGCGCCATTGTTTGGGGCACTGCTTGCCGTATCGACGATTGGTAGTCCACTACTGGGTTTTGCAGCTTTATTTATGCTGGGTTTTGGTTTATCCGCACCACTTATCTTAATTGGTGCCACCCAAGGTAAAATTATGCCGAAAGCGGGCGCGTGGATGAATTGGGTCAAGCAAGGTTTTGCCTTATTGCTCTTTGCCGTTGCTTTATTATTAATTGAGCGCGTCTTTATCTCACCCGTGATGCTGATGGTATGGGCGTTATGGTTTATGGTTGTAGCGATGTGGGCGTGGAGCTGGTTGGGTAAAGGTCGTATGCTGACCCAAGCATTGGGATTAATCGCTGGTATTTGGGCAACATGTTTAGTCATCGGCGCGGCGTTGGGTAACGATGATAGCTTGCATCCGCTGGCATCTTTGAGTGCTGCTCCGATGATGCAGACGACTGGTCAGCCAGCCATGAGTAATACAACAGATAAAACCGTCACAACGCTGACTGAGTTAGATGCCATTATCGCCGCCAACCCTAAAGTGCTTGTCGATGTCACTGCTGAATGGTGTATCGAGTGCCGTATTATGGATAAAAACTTATTTCATAATCGTCCAGCGCAGATGCAGGATTGGCAGTTGGTGAGACTGGATATAACAGAAACTACGGACGATTCTAAAGCAATCTTAGCGCGCTATAAATTGTTTGGTCCGCCAGCATTGCTGTATTATCAAGACGGTCAGTTGACCAATCAACAAGTAGGCGAGATTGATCGTCCAGAGTTTGAACAAGCATTGACGATGCTTAATAACTGATATCTTAATAACTGATACTTAATAAAACGAATAAGTCTTTTCTAAAGGCTTAACAATACAAAAGAGCCAATGTACTATTCATACAGTACGTTGGCTCTTTTATTTTTATCAATGGTTACCTGTCATCCTGACGCTAAGCATTTGGTTTAGCGTTGATTATTGATATTTACATTGGTATAGAGCAGCGATAACGCTAGTATAGTACACGCATTTTCATTACAATAAAGCAACAATGCTGAAGGCGCATTACTCGTTGTAACTGCTCACTTCTATATCTGAATGTCATTGGGTTTATTTTAGCGATGACGCTGATGGTCATACTCATTATCTTATATACTCTGCTGGCGATAATGTCAGTTAGATAAAGGACACTTATGTTTTCCCATATCACCGCACAGCGCCGCTCTATGCCTCTTATTACAGCGCGCAAAAACACTTTATTTCAGACAAGAAAGCATTATTTGAATATTGCTGTTGGTCTAGCGCTAACCTGCTTGACCGTGCAAGTCCAAGCTGCCGATAAAACTCAGAGCGATAATGAGTTACCAGTACCGGAGGCAGCGTTTGAGTTTGAAGATTATCAGGTGTCACAGGATGCCAATACAGCTGCGCAAGATCGCCAAGTAGTCAGTAAAGAATTTATCGCCCAGCAAGCAAAATTGTTTTTTGAATGTACCCAAGTACAGACCAGTGCTGCACGTTTGGCTTGCTTTGACAAAGTGGCCGAAGAAGGTAAAACACCGAGTTACACCACAACTAAGCAGCCAGTAGATTTGGCAAAAACCTTTCAAAGTACGCTTTCAGGTAATCCGCAAGTTGTCTTTGTAGAAGAGAAATCTACCATTGCTGGTGCTAATAATGCCGCTACTGACTCAGTTGCGCGCGCGCCTGCTATTAATGAAGGTTTAGACACCGTTGGGCTGACACAAAGAGAAGCACAAGTTTTAGAAAATGTTGGGGTCACTCAAAAAGATATCGAAAAATATACACCGCTTAGTTTATCCTATGATCTAGATAAAAACAGTGAGCGTGGGACTTGGACCGTCAGACCATACCGACCAACCTATGTATTGCCAGTATTTTATACCTTTGACCCTAATCTTAGCCCAACTCCTAGTAATCCAGATGAGCCCGGTGAAACATTCACCTCTAATGACACCCGTAATACAGAGCTAAAGTTCCAGCTGTCATTAAAGACCAAAGTGATGGAAGATTTGTTTGATACCAGTGCCGATTTATGGTTTGGTTATACCCAAGAGTCACATTGGCAAGTTTATAACGAAGACAACTCGCGACCATTCCGTGCCACCGACTATCAGCCTGAAATATTTTTGACTCAGCCAGTGACAGCAGATTTACCTTTTGGTGGTCGTCTTCGTATGCTTGGTGCTGGTGCCATTCATCATTCTAATGGACAAGACGATCCGTTATCACGCTCATGGAACCGTGCTTATCTCATGGCAGGGGCAGAGTGGGGTAAGCTATCAATCGTACCGCGCCTGTGGGCTCGAGTGAATAGTGAAAGCAGCAGCAGTGAAGACAATCCAGATATCGAGGACTACATGGGTTATGGTGATATCAAATTCTTATATGATTTGCCTGATCAACAGAGCCTGAGCGGTACATTGCGCTACAATCCAAGCACCAATAAAGGGGCGGCGCAAGTCGATTATATTTATCCATTATCAGAGAATGTTAATGGCTTCGTTCAGGTTTTCCAAGGCTATGGCGAATCCATCATCGATTATAACCACGAAAATACCTCTATTGGTTTTGGTATCGTACTGAATGATTGGAAAGGTTTCTAATATCAGCGCACATTTTGATAATCGTCCATGCGACTTTTAGCGCCTTATCAAACTGGACTATGGCTGGCAGAGTATCTCGATATACGCTGCCAGTTGTGCCGTGTTTATCGCAGCACACCCCAATCTCAGCTATCTCAAAATTACCTTTTATCAAATATTAGTAGCTTGCCAACGGCTGATTCTATACCGCACTCTCTAAACCCCTTGCCAAACGATCCTTCGTTTTTTGCTAATTTGCGCCAGCAATTCAACCACCGTTTTAACAGCGGACTACTTTGCTCGCATTGTCATGACAGTATCGCGTGGTTGCCGAAACCCTTCAATGTTGATATTGCTGCTGGTACGGTTTTATCTATCCAAACGGCGACTTATTATGAGTATCCGCTGCGTCAAGCGATCAGAGCTTTTAAGCATCATGAAGACATGACCAAATTGCCGTTATTGTTACATGCTATACGTCAGCTACCACGTCCTCATGGTTGTCATCATGATAATAGCGTGATTGTCGCCATGCCAACAACCGAGCAACGACTGGTCAAGCGTGGCTTCGATCCTGTTAGTATTTTATCCGCGCAATTGTCTAAGCATTGGCAGATACCTTTATGGCATGGTGTAAAGCGTATTGACGACACTGTCAGTCAGCAAGGGCTTACACGTGCTGAGCGCCTGAGTAATCTAGACAATGCTTTTGTTTTAATCGAAAAGCCTCCTGTGAAACGCTTATTATTGTTTGATGATGTTGCGACCACGGGTGCTAGTTTACAAGCATTGGGACGTACACTGCTTACCTCGGCTGAAACAGTCACCATGTCAGATATTCAAACCAATTATAAATACCATCTTTCTGCCTATGCTTTAGCGCATGGAAATCAGTCTTAAAATCTGTTCCTCTCTATTGCTAACTACTAATATGTTGCTAATATGTTGCCTTAACGATATATTATTAAAATAATATATGTTTATTTGTTATTAATATTCCAAAATACTGTGCTTATCACTCAATAGCATTGCTTATAAAATGATATTTTCTAAATAGCTTGCATAACTGCTATGGCTATTGTTATTTCTATGCAAAACTTTTGTTAAATATTATGGAACATAAATTGCATAATTTTGATTGAATAACAATAAAAAGACGGGCAAAAATGATATGACAATATGAATTCATTGTTGATGTTTTTGGTTCAGTATTGGTATTAGACAAACAATAGTTATTATAAAATTGCCGTTATAAATAGGGATTTGATGTGAACGCATCTACAAATAATCTACCACTTACGCTACGAACAACCAACTCAGGATTTACCCTGATTGAACTAATGGTAACGATTGCTGTGCTTGCCATTATTGTCGGTATAGCAGCGCCCAGCATCAGTAATCAGTTGGCTAATCAGCGTGTCAAATCAACCGCCTCAATGTTGGAAAATGCATTAAAAGAGTCTCGTAATGAGAGCATTATTCGTCGCCAAGAAGTGACACTTTCTTATAAGAATAATGGAAATAATATGGGTGATATTACAATAACAGATAATAATTCAAATGTTATTTCAACTTATAAGTATGATGTTAAAAGTAAGATAAAACCTAATAATAATCAGGTTCAGTTCAAACCGAATAAAACAGTTGATTCAGGCAGGTGGATATATACTATCTGCGATGATAATGCAGCTGCTAATTCTAAACAAGTCAATATCACTAAGCTAGGCATTGTGAGTAGCAAGCTTGGAGGATCATGTTAATGAGTCAGTTTAGCCAACAAAAAGGTGTCGGACTAATAGAAGTATTAGTCGCTGTCTTATTGCTATCTGTTGCCGTATTAGGATTTAGTGCATTGCAGATGCGTGCTATAAGTGCAACTGATGAGAGCTTAATACGTACTCAAGCTTTAAGCATCATTCGGGGGCTAGCAGAAAATATGCGTGCCAACTCACAACAAATTGCTACCTATCAAGTTACCATTAATGATGCTTCTAAAACTCGTGAAAGCTGTACAGATTGTTCCGCTGAGCAAATAGCCATTAATGAGTCTAAAGACGCATACGATAAGCTATACAGCTATGGTATTAATGTGAAAATGGTAACTTGTCCTGGAACAGCTAATTTCTCTGAAGTGAAATGTATCATAGCAGCTTGGGGCGACACTACCGCTGCGATGGATGCTACTAATGCAAATGCTTGTGCTGATGCATCTGGTATCTATAAAAGCGGCAGTAACTGTATCATTGTGGAGACGTATTAATGAAACACATAATGATACAAGATATCAAATATCAGCGAGGCTTTACACTTATTGAACTAATGATATCGCTGGTTTTAGGGTTATTGATATCGGCTGCTATCATTCAAGTATTTATTACCAGCCAACGTGTGGATCGTGTACAGAGTGCTGGTTCTGAGATTCAGGATTCAGCAGTATTTGGCATTCAATCTATTGAACAACAATTAAGGCTTGCCAATCTTGGCAATGATGGCGTGCCTCTTAATGATAAAACTGTGATGGGCGGAGTTGTGCTGACGGCAAGCGCAACCAATGCTGATGCAGTAAATGTTGTAACAAGTACTCAATTAGAAGAAGGTTACTTGACGCGCAGTCATGACATGGATTCTGCAGGTGGGATTCATAAATGGGATGGTTCTTTATCTAACACTGGTGAGAAAAGTGATCAGCTTACATTCCAGTATACCAACACAACGGGTCAAATATTGTATGACTGTGAAGGTGAGAAAATTGAGTTAAACGAACGTGTCATTACCCGTTATTTTTTAACCGAAGACAGTGTAAAAACCAACAAAGATAGAAAAAATCTCAATCTCAACTGTGATGCTGGGCGTATAGCAAGTAATGGAGTGCTTACTAACTTTATGGAAGTAGGGCAAACTATTATAAAGAATGTCGATCAATTTAATATTCGTTTAGGTGTCAAACATTCAGTAGTTAATAGTGGTGTAGTAAGTTATAGCTATACTGAAATGAGTGTAAAAGATTACATGAATCTTACGACAGAAAAGCCCTATATTACCAATATCAAAGTCGCATTATTAACCCGCAGTACCTCTAATAGTCCTGATGATAGTGCAAGTGCCTTCAGTATACTTGGCACGACACAGACACTAAAATCAGAAACCAATGCACCAAAATATTTACGCCGTGTTTATGAAACCAATACCCTGTTACGTAATGCTAGAATTGTGAATGTGATTAACAGTGTTAGTTAAGTAAGGTTGATAATCTCTCTGTCCTGTACGTATGAATAAAGGTGAAAATTTGCCATGAATATCAGTCATTCTAATACTTATCCTTCATTAGATTCCAGCCAGCGCGGGGCAGTATTGATTGTGGTTTTACTGTTTTTAATACTGATTATGCTCGTTGGAGTCATAGCGGTACGCAACAGTAATACCGATTTAAAACTTGCAACCAGCGATCAGATAAACACTTTGCTTTTGCAGTCTGCGGACAGTGTCAATAATAAGATTGAAATATCGGTTAATGGTTCTCCAGCCAGTGAGCAATATAAGCAAATTATGGGTATTACAGGGATATTTGGCTACTATATCTTAGAAGATAACAACGATGATATTATCGATTTTTGTTACCGTCCACGTTCTTCTTTTTTCAATATTGATGATGCCGTTATACGTCGTAATACGGGTAAGTTGGTCGACAATACAACAGGTTATTGTGACCCTACCAAAGCTACTGACTATACCAGTAATCGTAATACGACAATGACGCAAGTTATGATAAAGAACGTTAGTGCTACTGCAAATAGTGGTAATTTTGAGCATATGAATCTCGGTACAGATTCTGATGAGAAAACCGCAAAAATGTTTACGTTCGATATTTATTCGACTTCAGTGCTACCTGCGTATGGAAAGGCGAAGGATGATAAAATCAAAGAATGTTTTGCAAAAAATGCTTCAGACCAAACAGATGGTGTGATGAAATGTATGAAAGACAATAATATTCCTAACAAGATGTTGGTAGAGCAAGTTGACTTGGCCAATATTCAAAGTAGTGAGCTATGTGACTACTTTGGTAGTGGGGGTAAAACAGACAGCACTAACCCTTTATGTAGAGATATTTGATAGGGACATATAAGAAAGTAGCGGTTATATAGTTGAATCGCTGCTATAGATCTATAACTGATTTAAAAGCTACTATATTTATATCGTCACGTCTATCGTAGCCGTGCTCAGGAGATAACATTATGAAACTCAAACACCTCAATCGTTATCGCGCGCCCAAAGTGACGGCTATCGAATCCGCTGCTCAAAAACATATTAACTCTTGGTGGCGCGTCTCTAGCTTAAGTGCTGCTGTACTCGGCATGATGTGTATGAGCATGTCTCAAGCCGCTGTCAATCAAGATGGCAAAGTAAGCAGTATCGGTGACCTAAGTATTTATCAGCCAGCTTCTGCTGCGCGTACTAACTTGATGATGATGATCGATACTTCAGGCTCGATGGGGATCAGCTCGTTGGTTCTTCCTAAAAACAATAAATATGGAAGCCCTGGTGATGTAGATGTACCATTATGCGATCGTGTTGTAGTAGGTGAATATGATAGGGATAGAAATACTAATAGTATTTTTGAGTGGGCTTATAACCTAAAAAATGCATCAACTAAAGGTCTAACGTCTAAAAAGAAAACGGTTACTATCGGTTCTGAAACGATTGATTATTATGTGCGTGGCTGTACAAAGACATTTGGACAGGGAGCGAGTGCCAAAACGGTTACAGAACTAGATCGGCTATCGCGATTAAAAGACGCATTAATACCATTGTTAGTAAGCGATCAAATTAGTAATAAAGTCTATATGGGTCTTGGACACTTTTCGTCCAAAGCTGAGTATCAAGACGGAAACGAGAGGAAGACTATTACCATTGGTACAGCAACTAACGTATTAGTTGATGGTCACTCTGGACGTATACTAGTACCTTCGGCACCTCTGACTATTGAACAACGCAAAAAAATTATTAAGGCATTGGCAGGTTTTAAATCGCTTGATACCACTACGAATGAGGACGGTACGGCAAACTCTAATCTTAAGCTCTCTAGTAACAGCTATCCAGACGTTACCAAATCTTCGAGTGGTACACCTACTGCCCATGCTTATGCAGAAGCTGGCGCTTATATGATGGGTACAGGAACTGGTGTAGATAATAATACCGTCAAAAATGTAGGAATCATTTATGATGGTTATATGGTTAAGCAAAATGGTGGGGCCGACAAGCAGATTTATTTTGTCTGCGTTGAGCTAGGTACAGATAAAACGTCAGCGATTGGAGCGGTCGTTGAGCAGTGTGTAAATAACTGGCCAGGACGCGATGGCAGCAATATCTCCCAAGGAACAGTAGATAAAGGCATTTACTACCCAAATCCTGATGTTGCAGGCGCATGGTTAAAAATCGCTAGCAAAGCTGATTTTAAAACGAAGATAAAAAGTTTAACTGGTAAAGATATTTCTATAAACAATCTTTGGGACACTTATGAAGCTCTACCTGTTGGATGGCGCTATGGTGGTTGGTTAAAGGTAGATCAAGAACCCCTTGATATCGAGCCTATCGTCGGTACTGTATGGGGTTATGGCGAAAGTATAAGAGGTCTAGTATCTTATCGAACCAGTCCATTTTCCCTAAGCCCCGGTACAGAAAATGAAGTAGGTGGTCTGAGATATTCAGCAGCAGACACTAAAAATGCTAATGGTACCGCTTATATTAAAGGCAGTAGTACAGAGTCCTGTGACAGTAATGGTATCTACTTCTTAACCGATGGCGCGCCAAACTCGACCAAGCCTGGTATGGCGCGTAAGATTATGAACAAATCATTATCAACCAATTTGTATGAAATTAATGGTGTGCCGTCTGGATTAGTGTCACCAAAATTGCAATCTAATCTATTTGCTGGTGAAACAGGGGGCTGGGAATATATCGGTGAATATGCCAAAAAACTGCATGACAAAACTAAAAATCCATCTGGGGCAAGTATTAGAACAGCAGTAGCAGGATTTGGTTCATCATTTGCTGGTATCCCTAAAAAATCCGACGGTACTTATAATTGTGACGCAACAACTAATATAGATGCAAAAAATGCTTGTAAATGGGGCGGCCCTGACTATGGCAATGGCGGCTTCTTTTACGCAGAAACCTCACTTGATATTGCTAATAGTGTGCAGAAATTTATCACGGATTTAAATCAAACTATTAATACCACACCAGCTGGTACGATTACTGTCCCAGATGACCCTTATCAAACCAGTACGACGTTGCCCTATGCCTATCTGCCTATGTTAGAGCCTAAAGTAGGAGATACGTTTAAAGTATGGCCAGGCAACCTTAAAAAGTATGAAACTAAAAACGGTACATTGTATGGTCAGGGCAACAGACGACTGTATAGTGATGCAGGTGGGACGCTAAATGATGCCGCAGCTGATCTATGGGCCCAGTCACCTATAAGTGCAGCAGGTAATTCTGCTGTGAATAGTGGGGGTTTTTATGCTCGCTTAGTAGCTCCAGACTTTAGTTCCCCTGCTAGCACACGCAATGTATTTTTCGAAAACTATAAAGGAATTGATAATACAAAAATTCCTGAGGGTGTGGTAAAAATTGGCGTTGGTGACAATGGAGTGCCGACCGGTTTTCCTCAGATAAATGACGGCGTGTATAGTTCTGGAGGCAAAACGCTTCTACAATCCAAGCGTATCATGCTTAACTTCTTAGGCTACAACGTTGATTACTTAACTGACTATAGAGATAAAGACGACCCTACTAAGCCGTTATATATTGATAAAATGAATATGAAGGAAGCAATATACTTCCCAACTCAACCAGTTCGTCAAGTTGGTGGAGTCGTGCACTCGAAGCCTGCATTAGTTTCTTATAGTGCCGAAGTGAATGAGTCAGGTAACATCACTGCAAATAACCGAGAAGATTATTTATTATTTGGCTCGATGGATGGTGCCTTGCATTTAGTAGATGCCAATACAGGCGAAGAAGAATGGGCACTGGTATTACATGAGATGTTCCGTAAACAACCAGAAGCTTTAGTAAAAGAAGCGATGGGCGATTTAAGCTTTGGGATTGATGCTCCATGGTTAGTCAGTGCCAAATATCGTTATAGCAGTACAACATCAGGCGATCAAAAAACTCGCAAAGTTTCCTTATATAAACCTGATAGCAGTAATGTAAATGACGTCACCAATACGAGCAATTTCTTGTCAATGGCGGCTTATGGTGGTTTCCGAATGGGCGGAGAAGGATTATATGCTCTAGACTTAGCTGACAAAAATACGCCAAAAATCCTATTTAGTATTACGCCAGATATTACTAGTACAACAGCAAAACTGCATAGAAATGACACTGGTACTCAGGTCACTGTTAATAACAGTGATTATAATAATGTTGGGCAGATCTGGAATACAGTCACCACGGCTCGAGTAAATGAAGGCGCTAGTGACACTAAGTACAAAGACGTCATCGTATTTGGTGGGGGTTATGACATGCAGTACGAAGATCCACAATTCGTACCGACTACGGCAGCCAAAGGCAGTTCTATCTATGTGACCGATGCAAAAACAGGCGAGAAGCTGTGGTCGTGGGACAATCCGTACAATCACAGTATCGTCGCTGGCGTTACGCCACTAGATCGCAATAATGATGGTTTATTTGACCATTTATACTTTGCCGATTTAGGTGGCAACGTCTTCCGTGCTGACTTCGTTAACGAAAAGAAAAAAGCGTTTAAAGAAGTACGCGTGGTTCGAGTGCTTAATGCTTCCGAAAATGTCACTGCATTACCATATCGCTTCTATGCTCGTCCAGTAGTGAGCTTTTATAGAGATAAGCAAAGCAAGATATTTGCCCTTGTCAATATTGCTTCTGGCGATCGCAGTTCACCATTAGCTAAGCGCCGCGATGTAACTAGTAGTGATA
This sequence comes from Psychrobacter sp. UBA6739, assembly GCF_002453835.1. Taxonomy (NCBI): domain Bacteria; kingdom Pseudomonadati; phylum Pseudomonadota; class Gammaproteobacteria; order Moraxellales; family Moraxellaceae; genus Psychrobacter; species Psychrobacter sp. UBA6739. The sequence continues at coordinate 120,925 of NZ_DKHR01000018.1, read as the reverse complement.
AAAGCAAAGCCAATCGTTTATATGGGATTATTGATACTGATGTAACTCGTAATGATCTTTTAGAAAGTAGTGCTACCTCAACACTCACTATCAAAGAATTAAACGAAAAAGATGATTTGATAGAGCTAGGTGGTAGTAAGCTTGCTGAAAACACCAAAACGGCAAAAGCAGCAATGGTCGAAGAGCTTTCAGTGATAGATAGCTCAGAAGACAAAAGAGGTTGGTATTATCCGCTAACGCGTTTTGCAGGATTTGAAAACGTCTCGCATGTAAAAGCCATGGGCGACTATCGTGTCATGAACAATTATTTATTTATGTCCGTATATGACCCTAACATGTCTTATGGCAACAATAGTATTTGTGAGGCACAAACGCTTGGTGGCTCAGAGCAACAAATGTATTGCCTGCCTTATGGCGTCTGTATGGATAACAGCTCTAAAACCGGTACAGGCGGCTTTACACCAGCAGGTAAAGGTATTCAAGAGCTGACACTTGGTGCGGTGAATGCCAATAACTTAGACACGACCGTGCTCATTGGTACGCAAAGCTTGACAGGTCGTGCTAATGATCTTATTGATTATGGTGATGATAGTAAAAAAGGTAAGGGTCCCAAAGAGCCACCAGTAGGCGGCTATGTAGATGGTAATGACCCGTATGCTGGTATCACAAAAGACAAAGGCGATGGTTCTATGGCAAGCATATTATTCAAAGAGCGTTATGTGCTAAAACCAACGCAATGGTATGAGAGTAACTAATGCTTAATCATACTGATAAGAGACTTAGTGGCAAGAGCCGCGGTTTTACGCTCATTGAACTGATGGTTGTCGTTATGATTATCGCGATTCTTGCGGCAGTGGCGATACCGAGCTATCGACAGTACGTCATTAGAAACGCTGAAAATGAGGTGCAGTCGAAGATGCTCCAATTAGAGCTTCAGCTCGAGCGTTGGCGAGCGTCTGCATTGACTTATAAGGGTTTTAGACCCCAAGTCATCAACAGCGCTAATAATCAAACAAACTATGGTTACGACGATAACGATAGTAAAATCATTTATGTGCCACAAGGCAGTACGGATACCAACCATCGTTACAAAATCACCTTGATTGATAGCACCACTAGCACTGATCCTAGTGATGGTACAGTGACGACCAATTCACTGGTGACTACTGGGACAGCTATTGATAATGCGACGGGTAGAGCATGGAAGATGGTGGCAACACCTAATAAAACAGGAACTTTTAATCGTGCGAAAAGCATGCTAATGACCAGCACAGGCGTGCGCTGTCAAAGTAGCAGCACTATCGCTCTAAATGCGACTACCTGCGGTACAGGTCAGGAGGAGTGGTAATGGAAAGTCTAAACAATAAGGATAAAGGCTTTACATTAATAGAAATGATGATAGTCGTTGCTCTGATCGGCATACTGGCATCGATCGCTTATCCTAGTTATCAGAGTTACGTCATCAAAACTAATCGTACCGATATGATGAGCGAGATGCAAAATATCGCCAGTCAGATTGAGAGTCGTAAGTTAGCACAGGGTAGTTATAAAGCTATTAGCAGGGATATTAAAGCAGAATTTGCGGTTGGATACCCGAGACAGGGTACAGCACTATATGATTTGGCTATCAATCCCATACCACTAACACCACCTGATAATGAATTAACTTCAAAATGGATGATTATTGCCACGCCCAAAACTGGTAGTCAGATGGCTAATGACGGCAGCATGAATTTGAATTACTTAGGAGTTAAGTGTCGAGTAATCAAAACTGTGAATACTTGCGGCACCGATGACGAATGGAATAAATAATAAATTTTATAGATAAGTGACAAATTTTGTCAGATGTGTTTACTTTTCACTCCTGAAATATAACTAGCTGACAATTTTAAGTAGGTTGGCAGCAACATTGGTAACGGTATGTAAGGATAACAAGAAAATGAAAGTCTAAGTAATACCAAAATTAGAAGTTATGGCTCTGTTTTAGCCATAAAAACGATAATAGTGATATTTTGGCACGCTACCTGCAGCAATTATAATAAGAGAAAAATACATTATATCCCTAAAGATAAAAAGCGGCTGTGTTAACGATAGCCAATTATCTTTATATACCCAAAAAGGAGTTCTTATGAACACTGCACAAAAAGGTTTTACCCTAATCGAGCTAATGATCGTTATCGCCATTATCGGTATTTTGGCTGCGATCGCTCTACCTGCTTATCAAGACTATACCGCTCGTGCACAAGCTGCTGAAGGCTTTAAAATAACATCTGGTCTACAGTCTGATATTGGTGTTGTTTATGCTGACACTGGTACATGGCCAACAACCGTAGCTGGTGCTGATTTATTAGAAGGTAAATACATTAAGGCAAAAGATATTGTTATTACAGAAGGTGGTGTGGCTGAAGGAGCAAAGCCAACTACAATTGGTGTAGCCTTCTCTAGTGGTGCCAATGCTGGTAAAGGTATGACCTTAACGCCAGCAGCAGGCGCGCCCGGACAAATTAAAGGCTGGACTTGTGCAGGAGCAGCAGTAGCTGGTGCTGTAACAACCACAACAACGGCTTTAGAAGCTTCACGTTTGCCTACTAGTTGCCAGTAATGGTTAGTTGGCATAACTATGTTGTAAGTCTTATGGTCATAAAAAAGTCTTAGCTATTGCTAGGGCTTTTTTTTGTCAGTTTTTGACCTATATCTATAATTTTGTTATGTGTAGTGCTTTCTATCTGTCCATTTTTGCCCATCCGGTATAATGGTACGTTGTGTGCAATGACATATTTATAGATAGTCATATACTTATGTTGTTCCATGAGAGAGTTATTATGTACACCATCGCACATTCTAGTCCTACCAGTAGCTCTCATTCAGGCTTTACTTTAATAGAACTGATGATCGTAATTGCTATTATCGGTATTCTAGCCGCCATCGCTTTACCCAATTACTTAACTTATACCGCGCGCGCCCAGGCGGTAGAAGGCTTTGTAGTGTCGGATACCATACGTAGTGACATCGCCACATGGGTGTTTGAAAATAAAGTATTCCCCGATGCGGCAGCGGTAGCGGTCACTGGTATCATCGGCAGTCAGGCAAACGCACTTGAGGGCAAATACGTGGCGACTAATGGTGTCGCTGTCACGGCAGATATTGGGGTCATTACGGTAAACTTCGATACAGGCACTAATGCAGGTAAGACCTTGATACTTACGCCTGAGATCAATACCTCAAATAACCAGCAAGTGATCAAGTGGGTGTGTAGTGGGTCAGTTGGCACAGATAAGCTCCCAGCAAGCTGCCAAGACTAAAACAGCTTATACTGCTTCATATCTTTTTGAATACGTTAATAACTTACGCAAGATAGTTCTGCTTATAAATCATATACACTCAAAAATTGACATAAATTATGCTACATTCATCTCTAAAATTTCGCCTTAAAGCATTTGTTTATCATTTAGGTATTTCTGTTTTTATTGCTTTGGTGAGCCTATATATTGTATTCATAGTATGGCATCCAGCGCCCTTAGCTAAAGCAGTAGGTGTGACGTACATATTTATTATGATGTTGGGTATCGATGTTGTTTTAGGACCTTTATTAACGTTAATCATTGCTAAAAAAGGCAAAAAATCTCTAAAGCTTGATTTGGGAGTGATTATTGTCTTGCAGCTCGCTGCATTCACCTACGGCATCTACAATATCGCTATCAGTAGACCTGTGTATATTGCTTTTGATACCAGTCGCTTTGAAGTCGTCCAAGCTAATGAAATACTGAAAGAAAGTCTAGATGAAGCTGAGACCTGTTATAGCACGCTAGGTTGGGGCGTACCGAAATACGTTGCTGTCAGAGCGGTAGCAAATGCAGAGGAGAGAAGTGAGCGCTTATTCTCAGAGTTAGAGACTGGAGTTGCACCGAGTAAGCAGCCCAACCTGTACGAACCATTAGATAATCAGTGGGCTATTATGGCAGCCAAAGCTCATGACTTGACTGAGCTGTCGAAGAATAACTCCACTCAAAGCGTCGATAGCGTTATGATTGACTACCCAGCAGCGACTGGCTGGCTACCCTTAGTGGCTTATGAGCAAGATATGGTGATCTTGATAGACATCACGCATCAGCAAGTGATAGATATTGTCGATTTGCGACCTTAGACTATTATATGTGCACAAGTAAAAAGCCAAACATAACGTTTGGCTTTTTTAAATTTGAAGCATTAGATTTGTGATAATAGTATATGGTTATCTACTTCTCTAAATACTGAATTTTACCTTCCACGCCATCCCACTTTTCAGCTTCTGGTAATTGACCCTTCATCTCAGTGATGTTTGGCCATTTTTGTGCCAGCTCTTCGTTCAGCTGAGTAAATATCTCTTGCCCTTTTGGTACTTCATCTTCTGAGAAGATGGCATTGGCAGGACATTCAGGCTCGCATAGTGCGCAGTCGATGCATTCATCAGGGTCGATGACGAGGAAGTTCGGTCCTTCATAAAAGCAGTCTACAGGACAGACTTCCACACAGTCGGTGTATTTGCAAAGAATGCAGTTCTCTGTAACGACAAAGGTCATAGTACTGTCTACCTGTTATTGGATTGTGCGAAATAGAATAGATTAAAAATAAGGCACATTTTAGCGCTTTTACCACTAATTGACAATTCCCTTTAATGACTAATGATTTCCTTTAGATGATAAAGTAAGTCATGCGCCTGCTTTGGCGTTAGGGTATCAGGATTAATGGCGCTTAGCTCATCTTGTAAGCTAAATAACTGATTCTGTTGTGGATTATGACCTGAGTTTTGAGTTTGATGAGTATTGCTGACGCTTACGCTTTCTACTTTACTCTCATGATTCTGCTGCTGTTTATCCGTTAACGACTTAGCTAATTCATTTTTATCATCAATGGTTTTTTCGTTTTCCGCTTTCAAATTGTCTATTAAATAACGTTTAGCATCATTTAATACCTCAGTAGGAATCCCCGCCATTTTTGCTACATGCAGTCCAAAGCTAGAGCTTGCTGCACCGTCTTTGATTTGATGGAGTAATAATAATTGACCATCAACTTCACTGGCGGCGACATGGACGTTGCGAATATTGGCACAATTGCTTGCATTATTTTCTATATTTTTTTCTGCCAATTTTGTCAGCTCAAAATAATGGGTGGCAAATAAGGTCAGGCAGCCAATCTCGACCAGTCGATTAACACAAGCATGAGCAATCGCTAAACCATCAGTGGTAGCCGTACCGCGTCCGACTTCATCCATCAATACCAGCGATCTGTTGGTCGCTTGATTAAGGATATTGGCGGTTTCAATCATTTCCACCATAAAGGTCGATTTACCGCCAGCCAAATCATCCGCTGAGCCGATACGCGTAAAGATACGATCAATATCACCAATATGAGCACTTGATGCGGGGACAAAACTGCCACAATGCGCAAGTAAAACAATCAATGCCGTTTGGCGCATATAGGTAGATTTACCGCCCATATTAGGACCGGTAATCATTAACAGTCTTTCAGGATTGGTATGACTGCCCAATGCGCAATCATTGGCAACGAAATGGCTGCTATGTTTGGTACTGCTTTGATGAATATTATTGCTCGTATGGATTGGATTTAATGCCGCTTCGACGACGACATGGCGACCTGCTTTGATATCAATACTAGTTTGGCTATCAATTTTTTCTAAGCTACTATTGTCTTTTGAGTCGTTACTCATGACTGGTCGTTGCCAATTATAAATTATGGCAAGCTGTGCCCAATTACTAAGCACATCTATTTGCGCGATAGCCGCGCTCAGCTGTTGCAGTTCGGCTAAATGGCTACTGAGTTCAGTTAAGAGTTCGTGATATAGCTGCTTTTCACGAGTTAATGCTAATGTCTGCGCACTTAGATACTCGGTTTCGACTTCTTTTAGCTCATCAGTGATAAAGCGCTCGCTGCTTTTGAGCGTTTGCCGCCGGATAAAATGTGCTGGTGCATTCTTTGCCTGCATTTTAGGCAGTTCAAAATAAAAACCGCTCACTTTATTAAAACCCACTTTTAGACTGGGTAATTGACTCTCTAAACGTGCGCGCTCGACCATTTCATCCAAAGTCACTTGAATATTGTCATGTAAATGAGTCAGGCGATCAAACTCAGTATCATAGCCAGTGGCGAGCATGCCACCATCACGAATATGGGCAGGTGGCTCTGCGATAATGGCTCGCTCAATCAGCTCAGCGACGGACTGTATGGCAGGTAACTGCGCAGGCAATTGTTGCATTAGCATCGGCAACAGTCCTGCTTGCTCATGGCGAATACCTGCATTCGTCAGTAGCATCGTAAGCTGGTCGCTACTAGCAATACCCTCAGCAAGTTTACGCAGGTCACGCGGCTTGGCACTCATTAGTCCAATGCGGCTACTAATACGTTCGATATCGCCAATGGCGTTTAGGGTTTCGCGTATGTTGGTAACTAATGAGATATTTCCCGAGCTTTGCTCAGACTGTTTATCAGTATTTAACAAACTGGTTATGGCATCTAGGCGTAAATTAATGCGCGCATGCTGACGCAGTGGGCGTTTCATTTGCTGCACCAGTAAGCGTCGACCCATCGGCGTTTGACAATGATTAAGGACAGATATTAATGACGTACCATTACTGCTAACGGGGGTAAATAGCTCAAGATTTTGCTGACTATTGGCATCAATAATCAAATAATCGTCACTGTATTCTATGATTAGCTGGTTGAGTTGTGGCACATGACGCTGCTGAGTTTGCCGCGCATAATGTATGAGCGCTGCACAGCTAGATTGAGCAAGAAGTGCGTCATTGATTCCTAGTCCATCAAGGCGCTGCACGTCAAACTGCTGGCAAAGGGTTGCGCTGGCATGCTCACGATGGAAGTCATTTGCCGCCACTTGGATAATAGGACAGTCGAGGTGTTGACGTAGCCACAGCATCCAATCTTCGTGAAGACTTTCACTAAGTGCTTCGCTAACGATACATTCACTAGGTGCAAAGCGTGCCAGCACCGTCAGCATTTGCGTTTGCAAATTTTTAACATCATCATGGCTGTTATTATAGCTGGCACTAAGCGTTTGCGTCGTTAGTGTTCCAGCGGCTAAATCCATTTGGCTAATGGCAGCTTGCACAGGTTGTTTGCTGTTCGATTTAGGTATCTCGATATCAATAGCGACCACAGTTGGCGTATGATTGGGCGCAATTAAAGCATCATCAGTAATTGTCCCTGCGGTCAGCGTTTTAACCACTTCACGGCGCATAATACTGCCAGCAGCAGATTTGCTTTTATCTTTTTTCTGCTTATCGCCCATCGTCGGAGCATTGGAATGATTATTCGTGTTGTTAGTGCCAGTGGCTGATTCGTCAATTTGCTCACACACAACGACGGTTTGCCCAGCCGCTATCAACCTTGCCATGTAGCTATCGGCCGCATGAAAAGGCACACCTGCCATGGCAATGGTATTGCCCGCTTTATCCGTACCACGGCGAGTCAAGGTGATGTCTAATATTTGTGCCGCGCGCTTGGCATCATCAAAAAATAACTCATAAAAATCACCCATGCGGTACAGCAGTAACGCTTGTGGATAGTTGGCTTTCATGGTTAGATATTGCACCATCATCGGCGTATGATCTGCCAAGTGATAAACGGCATCGCCTACCATCAACTGATCGGCGGTCAAAGGTGTCGCGGTCTGTTGTTTTGATATTGCGTACTTTGACGGAGTAGGTTTGGCGGCGTTAAGGTTTTGAGCGGATGGCTTAGCGGTCATGCAGAGTCTCTTATAATGCTTCAATGGGTTGTTTAATCAGCTGGCGTTAGATGTACGACGGTATATACAGATCAGTGTAAAAAATAGATGAGAAAAACACTCGCTTATGAGTGGTTGATTTGCAAGATTCTGGTTGATTTTTACCAAAATAGCTTTATTAAAGGGTGATCATAGCGCGCAAATTTAGCAGTCAAAAAACTAAGAAGTGTGAAAGTGTAATTACTATTTTAGCACGTCCTGCCGCGCTTTTACGTCGGCAAATATCTACTCGCTGCCCTTGTATCCATCGGCGTCATAACCATATATAATGACGTCACACTTAATTGGGCGATACTTCATTAGGCGACACTTCATTAGGCAGTACCTTATTAAGAGGTGCTTTGTTAACAAAAGGTACTTAGTCAGGTGATGACTGTAATGACAAGGCGGCAGCGGGCGAAGCTTTGGCTAATGCGCACTAATTATCGAATATTTCCATAGGTCAAAAAATTATGTTATCAAAGATTATAGGCAGTGTGGTTGGCACTAAAAATGACCGCGAATTAAAGCGCATGCGCAAAGTGGTCAGCAAAATCAACGCACAAGAGGCTGCGGTACAAGCCCTGTCTGATGAGCAATTACAACAAAAAACCGAAGAGTTTAAAGCACGCCACCAACAAGGTGAAAGCTTAGATGCATTACTACCCGAAGCGTTTGCCGTCTGCCGTGAAGCGTCATTACGCGTCAATGGCATGCGTCATTATGATGTGCAGCTGATCGGTGGTATCACCTTGCACGAAGGCAAAATCGCTGAGATGAAAACGGGCGAAGGTAAAACCTTGATGGGTACCTTGGCTATGTACCTCAATGCCATCAGTGGTAAAGGTGTGCATTTGGTTACGGTCAACGATTATTTGGCGGCACGTGATGCTGAATTGAACCGTCCATTATTTGGCTTTTTGGGCATGACCGTCGGTGTCATTTATTCACAACAACCGCCGCAAGAAAAAATCGACGCTTATCAAGCGGATATTACTTACGGTACCAATAACGAATATGGCTTTGATTATCTGCGCGATAACATGGTCTTTAGTTTAAAAGAGAAAAAGCAGCGTCCATTAAACTTCTGTATTATCGATGAAATTGACTCTATTTTAATCGATGAGGCTCGTACGCCGCTGATTATCTCAGGTCAAGCCGAAGATTCTTCACGTATGTACGCGCTGATTAATACCATTATCCCGGTGCTGATTCGCTCAAAAGACGAAGAGGCCAATAAGAATAATGAAGAAGAAGATTTCTGGATTGATGAAAAAAATCGTCAAATCGAAATCAGTGAAAAAGGCTATGAAAAAATTGAGCGCTTCTTAATCGAAGTGGGCGAGCTTGGCGAAAACGAAAGTCTTTATAGCCCAAGTCGTTTACCGCTATTGGCTCACGTCCAAGCGGCCATTCGTGCCCATCATGTGTTTGTCAAAAACGTCCATTATATCGTTGATGACGGCGAAGTGATTATCGTTGATGAAAACACCGGTCGTACCATGCCCGGTCGCCGCTGGTCAGAAGGTCTACATCAAGCGGTAGAGGCCAAAGAAAACGTCGAGATTCAGGCGGAAAACCAAACCCTTGCGACGACGACTTTCCAGAACTATTTCCGTCTTTATGACAAATTATCGGGTATGACGGGTACCGCTGATACCGAAGCAGCAGAGTTTAAATCAACGTATGATTTAGATGTCATCGTGATTCCAACGCACGAGCCGATTGCGCGTATCGACATGGATGACCAAATTTTCTTAACCAAGTTAGGAAAGTATAAAGGTATCATCCGCGAGATTAAAGAGATTCAAGCCAAAGGTGCTCCAGTCTTGGTTGGTACGGCGACG